>NZ_AZAY01000002.1 GCF_001021165.1 Marinitoga sp. 1197 | reverse complement strand
CTTTTTCAAGATATTTATTGTCTTTTAATGCATTGCCTAATACGTTTCCCATAAACGTTATGAATTTTTCATAGTATCCTTTTAAATATGATTGTTGTATTGGTGTGTCATATTCGTCTATTAATAATATCGCTTTTTTACCGTGATGTTTGTAGAGATATCTGGATAAATCCAATATGCTGTTTTCATATAATGTGTTTTCTCCTTTTCTCCCTAATATCTCTTTTATATCTTCTTTTTCCCATTTATTCAGTCTTTCACTTTCTATTAAATATACGTATTCTCTGTATAAATCACTTATTTTTTTTCTTAATGTACTTATCATCTCTGTATAATTTTTTTCTTTTAAATCCTTAAATGTTAAATAAATTACAGGATATTTATTTAAATGTTTTTCTATTATCTCTTTTTCTTCATATATTTTTAAGTTTTCAAATAGATGTTTATTATCTTCATCATTTTTAAAAAAATACTCCAACATACTCATGTTCAACGTTTTTCCAAACCTTCTTGGTCTGGTTATTAGTATTACCCTGCCTCCTGTTATTATTTCTTTTATTAACATGCTTTTATCTATATAGTATGCATTATCTTCTATTACTGTTTTGAAATCACTGTCTCCTATTGGTAGTCTTTTTAATTTCATCATTTATACCCCCAGTGCGTATTTACTTTATATTCAAATTTATTATTATCATTATATTGATATTATATCATAACCTTCAAATGTGATAAAAAAAGTTCGCACATGCGAACTTTTTTTAGTTTATAATAAACTCAATGAATTTTTTTTCTTTATCTTCTGTCCAAATAAACTTTTCTTTATGTTTTTTTATATTGTTTAATAATTCATCGTAATTATTATACGCTTCTAATATTTTTTCCACTGATTCGTCTACATTTTTCGGATTAATAACAACACCTATTTTTAATTTTTCAACTTCCTTTGCCATTGAAATAAACGTATTTTTTACTATTACTGGTGTTTCTGCTGCTATGGAGTCATAATATTTGTTTGGTAAGGAAAATAAATCATTCTTATAACTTCTATTTTTTATAGTATTAAATGAAATTAAGGAAAAGGATGATTTTGACAATTCTTTTATCATTTGATCATATGGTAAGAATGTTGTATATTCATGAGGTATGTCTTTGAAATAATCTGATTCCATTCCTATTATTCTGAATGAAAAACCTTTTTGATTTAATTTCTTCAAAATTATTTTTTCTTCATCTAAATTTCTATTTATTTTTCCTACAAAAGATATTTCTTTTAACTTTTCTTTTGAGTTTATTGATATTTCTGCATAATTTTTTTGAATATAATAGCTTTTGTTTATACTCAACACACTATATATATCTTCTTGTATATCTTTAGATACAAAAATCAATTTATCTGATAACTTTAATTGTTTTTTGAAAATTTTCCATAATATTTTTTCTTTTATTTGTTTTTTTATTCCAGATAAATTATTTAAGAAATTTTCCGGATGGTGTTCATGTATATCATATATTATTTTTTTCTTTCTTTTTTTGGCTATTCTAAAAGGTTTAATTGGCATACTCGCAAAAAAATGATGCATGTATAATATATCATAATCATAAGCTTGTATAATTTTTAATATTTTTTTATCTAATTTTCTTCTGTTAACAAGCTCCTTCATCTTGTTTTTAACATTAATTTTATACTTTATAGGTATATACTCAATATTATTCTTAATATATCTTTCTTCATTTTTCTCAGTTATATACTGATATATTATTTTATTACTTTTTGATAAAGATTTTACTGTTCTAAAAACTCTTTTATCATATTTCGGGTGCATATATCCTATTATTAGTATTGTCATATTTTCACCTAAATTTTAATTATTTTTACCCATTCATATATATTTTGAGTATTACTTCTTATTACCTCTAAAAACATTTTTGTCATTTTTATTGTATTATATTTTTCTAATATTTCTTTTTGACATTTTTTTGCAAGTTCTTCTCTTTCATCTTCATTTCTTAAATAATATTCTATTTTTTCTTTAAGCTCTTCCAAACTATTATAATACTTTATATTTTTAAATAATATTTCTAATCCTGGAAAATAATGCGGCAAAAAAAAAGTTCCAAATGATAAATAATGCGTTAATCTATCACTAGTATAAAAAGGAATGTTGTTATATGCACTAACTCCTATTCCTATTTTAGTTTTTTTAATCACTTCTATATATTTTTTACCTCGTACTCTCTGCTTATATTTTCCAATATTCATTTTATACATTATTTTTCTGATTATATTTTCATAATCATTATACCCAAAAAAACGAATATTTTTTAATTTTTTTAGATAAGAAATTACTTGATATCGTTCCTTTGAAAAAAAAGAATAATATGAACCCGTAAATACTAAATCATATTTTTTTTTATTATATTTATATTTATATTTTTCTACAATTTCCGGATCAGAAGGATTGAAATAATTTATACTAAATTTTGGCTTTCCATTTTTTGAATATTCTTTTAAAATATCTCCACCTGATGACATAAAAAAATAATCAATATATTTTAAATTATTTAATAACCAAGGTTCAATTTTAGGTCTAATATCCCCATACCACAAAGAAATTATAATTCTTTTTTTTCTAATTTTTTCTAAAGTTTCTGGCTTTATTAATTCCCCCTTTCCAATAAATACTAAATCTTTATTTTGAGATTTTTGTAATAAAAATTCTTGCATTTTTTCTACTCCATATAATCTAGCAATTTCTCTATAATCAAATCTTTCAACATCACAATTATTTCGTTTAAAACCTTTCTCAAAAATTATATCTCCACCTAAATCATGATCTTTAAAAATACCAACATGTAATATTTCCATATTTTCCTCCTATATTATCTTTCCCTTCAATTCTAAATACATTTTAAAATTATATGCTATTATAACTATTAAAAATATTGATTCAATTAAATAAGAATGATTTGATAGAATATAAAAATCATAAGATAAAATAATTGCTATGTTTACAGCATATCTTGAAATTTCAAATTTATACCATATTTTCATAGAAAAATATGTTCTTAGCCAAAAAAATACTACATAAGAAAGACCAGTCGAAATAGATGCTCCAATTGCCCCATAATATTTTACAAGAAAATAATTACCTATAAAATTAACTATTAATGTAATTAAAGATATCCAAAAATGATATTTTGTCTTCTTTTTAAAGTTAATACCCATTACGGTTGTTTCTGATATTGTTATCATAAATGGAATTAATAATAAAAACGGAAATATTTGCGCAGAATCATAATAAATAGGAGCCAATATCTTTACTATAATAAACCTAAAATAAATCAAAATTGAGATAATTAACATCATTATCGATAATATATACATGCTTACTTTATAAAACTTTTCTTTTGAATATCCATTTTCATACCATCTATAAGAAACTGGAACCCAAAAAGTTGTAAATGATGCTTTTATTAAATTTAAAACCACAACAAATTTAAACGCAACTGAGTACAAACCTATTTCATTAAAATTTGTATATATTCTTAAAAATGTTTTATCTAATGAATTAAATAACCAAGATAATAATGCTGCTGGTACAAACGGAACTCCAAAATTAAATAATTCTTTTATAAAATTTTTATCCAAATCTTTAAAGTTAAATTTAAAATATTCTTTATTAACTGTTAATAATAATATACATCGTAAGATTATAGAAATAAAATCAGCTATTATTACCATTCTAAATGTCTTTTCAACATAAAGAAGTAATAATATTAATACAGGAAGATTTATAAGTTTATTAAAAATTGAAAAGAAAGAATATATTTTTGCTTTTTCTTGCATCCTTATCAAGGATAAATTAAAATTTTCAATTGTTCTAAATATTAATGAAAAAGATAATATTACTATTATCATTTTTTCAGAAGAATCAAATAAGAAATAGGATATTTGATTGTTTAGTAAAAATAATAAAATTGAAATCATGATACTAAAAATCATTGGAACAACTAGAACATTTAAAAATAAATAATTCAATTTATTTTTAAATTTATTATATTCTCTTATAAATGCTTGATCAAAACCTGAAATTGCTATTATAGATAATATCTCAAATGCTAAAGTATACATTGAAACTTTTCCAAATTCTGCTGGAACTATAAGCCAACTTATAATGGGTGCACTTATAAATCCCAATATTGCTGAAAATACTGGGCCAATTGAAAACCCAAATAATTTTTTCAAAAAATCTTTTGCTTCATTCTCCATACTATCCTCCAAATATTTTTTTTACTCCTCTTAAAATATGATATACCGGTTTTGCCTTAAAATATAGAATATTTGCACATTTATTCTTTATTAAATCCTTTGTATATTTATTAGTTTCTTCTTCTATTTTATATTTTTCTGTATAAAAATCTAAATTCTCAATTAGCTTTACAAGATCTTTAGCATTTTCTTCCCAATTCAAATACCTTTCTGCATATTTCCTTGAATTCTCTTTATAGCTTTTTATATCTTTATTAATATCAATAAAATATTGCATATTATCAACTAAATCATCAAATTCTATTATTGACTGAGGCCAATAATATCCATCTGATCTTGATACATATTTATTTACTTTTATTAATCTCGAAAATTCATTTTTAGCAAATTCATTCATTGGTCCATCATCTGTTGTTATAATAGCTAATCCAGAAGAAATAGCTTCTATTAAACTTAATCCTATCCCATCTAATTTTGAAGGATACACATATACATCTCCAAGATAGTACAATCCTGGTGCAGATACCGTCTTTTCTATAATTTCTAGTTTTCCTATTTTTATATATTTTTCAATTTTTTCTTTTAATTTGGGATAAAAATTTTTTAGATTCAATTGACTATGTATAATTATTTTAAAATTTCCTTTCAATTTATCAATTGATTTTATAATAAATTCTGTTCCTTTTCTTTCTGGAGAATATCCACACGAATGAAAAAAAACTAATTTATCTTTTTCTTTTTTTTCTTTTGGTTTAAAAAGATTTATATCGGTTCCCCAAGGAATATATACTGCATTCGGATGCCATTTGAATGCTTCATAATGCTTTTTAGTATTACAAATAAGCATATCATAATTTTGAAATAACGGTATTGTTTTTTCTGTATAATAATCAACATAGGCTATAGTTTTAATTTTTTTTCTATTAGCTAATTGAATTGGAGGATACCATTTTTGTTCGTTAAAAATAACTACTTCTATATTATTTTTATCCAACCATTTTTCAAATTCTTTTATATCTATATAAGTTGATATGGGAATAGATATCCTTTTAGACCAATAGACATTTTTTAAATTCCAATTATGATCATCTTTTGCATATCTTTCACCACCGCGTGCATATATAAATACATTATGTCCTTTTTTTTGCAAAATTTTCATATATTGCCTTGATACATATCCAGCTCCTCTTTCAAACCATGTTGTTACAATTCCTATATTCATTTATCATCCCTCATTTTATATTTTCTAAATAATTTTTTGAAACTTTCTCTTCTGTTAAATTTAGAATGGTATTATACATATTATGAATTATTCTTTCTTTAAAAGAATAATCTGAATTTATTATTTTTTCCAATATTTTTTTTAATGATTTCTCATTCCTTGGTTCCACTAAAAAACCATTATATTCATTTTTTATTATTCCATCTATTCCCCAACCTTTAGCACCTATTATTATATTTCCTTTAGCCATAGCTTCAAGATATGCTAATCCAAAAGTTTCTGGAGAACTTATCATCATAAATACATCTGAATATTTTAAATATTCTAGTACTTCTTTCCTTTCTTTCATACCTAAAAATTTTACTCTTTCTTTTAAATTCTTTTTATCAACTAATTTTTCTAAATTTTCTTTTTCTTCTCCATCACCAATAATAATATATTCCCAATTATATTTTTTAAGATTTGCTAAAACATTTATATTCACATCTATATTTTTTAATTTTTGTAATAAAGAAACTGTTATAAATCGAATCTTTTCTTTATTTTTCCAACTATTTATTTTATTTTTAAAAAATTCTTTTGATTCTATTTCTGCTTTATTAATTCCAGAATTAGCTACAAATATCTTATTCTCATATTTTGGATATATTTTTAAAAATCTTTGTTTTATAGGTTTAGATCTACAGGCAATTTTATAAGTATTATCTATTATATTTTCATAACTTTTTATCCGTCTTAAATCGCTATTATGAATTCCTATAATATAATCAGCACCATATTTCTCAGCTATTTTTCCCATCCAAATAAATGAATCCGACATATGAGCTATTACTTTATCTGGAATATAATTAATTTTTTGAAGTAATTTATTAATTTTATATGGAAAATATATCTTTGTTCTTGGTAATCTGTAAACTGGTATATTATATACTTTTACATTATCCAAAATAAAAAAATTTTTATATTTTCTTATTTTTTTAGATGGTATAAAGTATGGTCTAATTACAACAACTTTATGATCTTTAATCCAATATTTTACAAAGTTATGTAAAGCATAACTTATTTCTTTAATACTATGTCCTGGATATGCTGGATACAAAGATGAAACAAATAAAATATTCATATTATCACCTTTATTAAAAAAATAATTTTAAAATCAGATTATTCACTTTATAAACATTAAAATACATTTTTTGTACGGCACCAAAACTTCTGAAATATTTTTCAATAGATTCTATCATACTACCTTCAAAATCAAAATTCAAATTATTTTTAATGGCAAATTTTATTCCTTCATAAATAATTAAATTCATTGCTCCTGTATCTTTTTTCTCTGGATTTATTCCACCCATTAAATAATAAACACTATCTTTATCATATACAAAAAATCCAGCTGCATGTATTTCGTTATTTTTATCTTTAGCAAATAATATTTTTACGCTATTTCTTTCTTTTGATTTTATATATATTTTCTCAACTAAATTTAATGTGTAAGAAATCTTTTGTTTTTTTCTTTCAAATGTCATCTTATTTATTTTATAAAATGTTTTATAATCATCTGTTTCAATTATTTTTATGCCTTGTTCTTTTACTTTTTTCATTCTTCTTCTTATATCAGAATGAAAATTTTTCTCTATTTCTTGTAATGTGTTGTTTTTTTCTATTACATATGTATATCTTGTAGTTTGTTTAAAGCCATTCCAATAAAAAGGTAACCAATTTTGATAATTATAATCCCAATTTTGTGAATAAAAATCAAATTTCGGCAATTGCTTTATTAATTCTATCATCACTTTTTTTTCCCATGATATCTTTTTATAATAACTTTGTTTTTTTGGATATTTTATATATGGGCCTAATTTTTGTGTTAATTTGGGCATTGTTAATAATGTTAATGTATACTTTTTTTTCTTATAATACGGCAAGCTTCCCCAGATTTCTCCTCCACTTTCAAAAAGAGCCACATCCCAATTTTCTCTTCCACAAACTGCATCTAACCACCAATATTGGCTAAAAATTGGAATCTTCTCTTTTTCACAAAATTGAATATATTTTTCTTTATTATTCATCAATTCCACTCCAATTTTCTAAATATATCTTTTGCATTTATATAATTATATCCTCTATTAATAACATATTTTAATGTTTCTTTATAAACCCATTCCCAATTTTTCCATTGGGATGTATAAAAGGACGAGTTATGCCATAAAAATGTGAATATACCATTATATTTTTTTATTTTTTCTATTATATTTTTTATTTTTTCAAATCCTTTTTCAGGTGATATATTCATATATTTATTTGATTGTAATGTTCCATCCATAATGATTAAAGGTACTTCAATTAAATTATATTCTTTATTTTTATTAAAATTATATGGTTTAAATGGTTTTGATGTTCCAAATCTAAAACCTATGTGTTCAGCATATCCACCCGTTGTATCTAGTTTTATTCCAGATTTTTCTAATATTTCATATGTTTTTGTAATATCAAAAATTAAATAATGCGCTCTTCCTGATATTATTTTATCATTAAATATTTCTTCTATTTTTTTGATATCATTATTCATTCTATTTTCATCAAGATATCTTACATCATAATGTATTCCTATATCTCCATCTATTTCTTTTATTTGTTTTTTTATGTTTACTAAGTATTTTTTGTTTTTATTTAAATTGTATCCACCATCAGTTTTTTTAGGTTGTATATCTGGCATAAAAAAGAATGTTCCTTTTGTTCCATACTTTTTATGAATCTCAATTAAATTATTTATATCATATGGATCTTTATTTTTTGATTTTCTTTTTATTTTATCAAACACTATAGTTGAATCTTTTCTTTTAATTATATCCCCTAATATTCCTCTATAAAAATTTTTCCCTTTTAATAAATATAGATGATCTATATCATGTGTTATAAAAATTTGTGGATTTTTGGCTTTATATTCTAACTTTAAATTCTTTCTAATTTCTTCTAATAAAATATCCACTATTGGTTCTTCTGTTATTTCTTTTTTATATTGAAAACTTTCTTTATATGGAAATCTTCCATATTTATCTTTTTTATCATTATGGATATATTCCCAGTATCCAGATAAAAAGAAGAACATTGTTCCTATATAATCATTGTTAAAAGTTTTTCCATTAAAATCTTTTAATAGTTCATTATCTCTTTTCTCCCAAAATTTGTATATTGGATATTTTATCTTATTATTAATTATATAAAAACCTTTATCTATTTCAATTTTTATTTTATCTTTAAATTGAATATTGAAATAGTTGGTTATATAATCTTTAATATTATTTTCATTTAAATTTACATGCATTTATACCATCCTTTGTAATATCTCCACAATTTTAATTCCAGCATTCCCATCACCATATATATTTTCTGGATAGTATTCTTCTTCTCCATTAAATACCTTATCATATAAATTATTTTCATTTGCAAGTTTATTCCATTTAAATTTTATTAATTCGCGCCATCCTGTATCTGGCATTATTATTATTGCTTGTTTTTGAGCAAAATAGGCTTCTTTTTGTAAACTGCGGCCTTGCTCCTATTAAACTAATTATTTTCATCCTTTTCCTCCAGAATTTTTTCAATTACAGGTTTCATTTTTACATCCCATGAAAGATGTTTTTCAGCATATACTCGCATTTCATTGATATAATCATTACCTTTTACTGAGTTGAAAAATTTTATTATTTCATTGATATTTATAGGACTATCATCATTTTTAACTTTTAAAGCATATTTAAAGTTAGTAAAATCAGAATCTTCTGAAGATATCACAAAAGGTAGCCCTCGAGCACAGTATTCTCTACTTTTCAACGCACTTTCTTTCAATAAACCTTTTCTATGATTGCCCAAACTACCTATTCCTATATCAGCTATATTGAATAATTCATCCAATTCTTTTTCTTTTTTAAACCCATGAAAAATAACAAACTTTTCAAGATTTAAACTTTTCGTTAATCTTTTTAAATTTTCCAATTCTTCACCTTCACCTACTATATTAAAATAAATTTCTTCATTGGGTATATTATTATAATATTCATATAATCCTTTAATAATTCTATCATAACCATGCCATTTACTAACATTAGCAACACCCATTAAATTTAATCCTTCATGTTTTTTGAAATTTCTAATAGGTATATTTTTTACATCTATTCCATTATTAATTTTTATAGTTTTTATACCAAAAATTTCCTCATGTTCAGAAAATGTCACAACATAATCAACATATTTTTTTAATTTGTTGTTGAATATCATATCTATAAGATTTAGAATTCTATCTTTTGATGTTTTTCCTTCTTTTTCGAAAGGATACGTTGGTATTTCTAAAAAAATTTTTATTTTCTTCAATTTAAATTTTTTCAATATACTTACAAAATAAAAATCTGTATATGGATATCTTATATACAGATTTTTTACATTATTCTCTTCTACAATTTTATGTAAATATTTATACATATAAACTCTTTTTTCTATCTTATTTCTAAAAGTTATTATTGTTTTTCTATCTTCATTTTCGTTAATAAAACACATATTAAATTTGTTAAAATATATAAGTCCTGTTTTTATATGATTATTAAAGACTTTATATTGAGAAAATATCTTTTTTTTTACACCATAATAATTTTTATCTTCTAAATTATAATGAGTAAAATATAGTAAATTCAATTAAATCACCTCAAAGAGAAAAATACGATAACAATCCTTCCATTATTAAAAATATACTATATATAAATTTATAATCTATTAATTTTTCTACTTTTATATCTGTTTCATTTAAAACAAAAAACACGAAAAACAAGATTATTATAGCTCTTTGTCTTATATCCGCACTACCATATACAACTTGATATACAGAAAAAGTTAAAAAAGAAATTGAAAAACTAAACAAAGAATCGGTTTTTATTTTATTTAAATAAAAATACTTTTTTATATCTATAATAAATATTATTATTACTACAGGGAATAAGAAATAAAAAATAATATGTAAAAAATAATATATATATCCCTGAGATTTCAAAAATGGTTGTTCAAAATAATTTTCATGAAATAAAAATCTTATCGGTGTCGGTCCAAAAAAACTTCTAATTGGTGAAGTCAGCGAAAAACCAAGACTACTATCTCCAGATTTTTCCATCACATCTAACACAGAAAATATAGTTTCACTATATATATATATAATTATTGATATAAAAAAAAAGATTGATATATAAAAAACTATTAAATGTTTAGCTTTTAATTTTTTATTTTTAATAAACGGTAATATTAACAAAAAATAGAAAAATTTAAAAAACGGTCGAACTAAATCTATAAAAAAAACACTTATATATATTATTACAGATTGAAATATTTTATTTTTTATTTTTTGTAAAAGATAAATTCCTAATAAACCAACAATTATTATGTAATTATCTTTAAAAAAATTTACATTGGTATATATTAAAGTATGATTCATGTATAAAATAAAAAAATATAAATTATTCAACTTTTCAGAAATCAACATTATTAACAGAAATACAATATTTGACTGAATATATAATGCAAAATATGCATTTTTAAGGGGATATATCATTATTCTTAAAAAAAGAGGATATTGATAAAATAAATAATGATTTATATCTGATAAGAAAGTTTTAAATGCTGTATAATATAGGTATGTATCTGAAGGTTTAGGCTCTACCTGATAAACTGCCTCATAATTTTGAATACCAAATAAGAATATTAATGATATTATTAAAAGATTATATATTAAAAAATGAGATTCTCTTTTTTGTTTATATGAAATATAAATAGCATATATAATAATCAATATTCCAATCATTAATAAATCAGCTCCAAAGTATTTTCTTCAAATTTTTTATTCCAAATTCAAAATCAAATTTATTTTTATGATTATAAGTTCTGAAATCTAAATTATAAAACTCTAATATTCTTTCTTTTGCTTCTTCTATATTTTCTACTATAAACTGATATTCTAAAAGATATTTATTTATTTCTGTATTATAAGCAACAATTGGCAAATTTGCATTTATTGCCTCAATTAAAGCCATCGGCATCATTTCATTTATTGAAGAAAAAAAATAAAGATCCGTTGCTAAAAGATATTTTTCAACATCATCTACAAGCCCCAACCATATTATATTTTTTTGTAAATTGTTTTTTATTATTGCATTTTCTGGTCCATCACCTAAAATCAAAAACTTAATATTATTATATTCTTTAAATTCTTTTGCTAATTTTATTATATGTGATACATTTTTACCTTTTTTAAACATTCCGCTAAACGTTACTACATAATCCTTAGGCAAAAAGTTTAATTGTTCTCTTATTTTGTTTCTAATACTATCTCTTTCATTTATAGAATACTTATTAATATAAAAATTAGGGAAAAAATATTTTTTTATTTTTATATACTTACTCATATTGTTTTCTATAATAGGTGTTATTTGTATGAATCCATCGCATATTGAATTAATCATTTTAGAAAGTATACTCATTTTTTTCTTAGAATAGTTCAAATGCTGTATATAATATATTTTAGGTCTTTTATTTTTAAATTTGTATTTTAAAAATAATTTCAAGAGATTTCTATTAGTATGAACAAAAAGAGTATCCTTATCATTTTCTTTTAAATTTTTTTTACTTAAATATTTTATTTTATTTTTTTCAAGGTTTTCTAAAAACTTATTATCAAAATATTCAGCAACTATATAGTTTTCTATTTTTAACTTATTTAAAACTTTTGCATAATTAACAGCAACATTTTCTCCGCCACCAAAACGAAATTTATCCAACAATTGAAAAATTCTCAATTTTATCATCCTTTTTGGAAATATATTATTTTTACATTTTTATTTTTATCCAAAATATCTATTAGATCCTGGATATAAAATTCATTTGCTATTACATAAAATATATCTATATGATCTTTATATAAGGAATACTTAAATGAATTAATACCATTAATCATAGTTAACATAAATTGATCATTTTTATTTTTAAAATCATTAAATTCTTCTATAATTTTTTCTTTATTATTATTATTATTATTATCCATTATAATCTTAAAATCATATAAGAAAAAAGCTTCCAAAATTTCTTCTTTTAAATATTCTAATTCTTCAGAAAATAATATTCCTATCTTTTTATATCCATTTAATTTCGAATATATTGCAATATTTGAAATATCTTTTATTTCACTAAAGGTAAAATCAGGTCCTCCATATATATTTCGCAATTTATATAAACTATCTATCCTTTGATTAAAGGCTTCTTTTAAATTAACAACAAACATTGATAAAAATATCGAAAATATAAATCCTATAGCTAAACCTAATTTTTTATTTGGTGCTGCAGAACTCTCTGGTATATATACTTTATTTATAACAATAAATTTATCTTTTAACATCGAAACTTTTAATTTCTCGTTTTCTAATGTGTTTAAATACATTTGATATTTTAATTCGAGCATTTTTTGATTCTTCTTTAGTTGTAAATATTCATATGTCGGTCCTATTTTATTATTTATTTCTCTATCAATCTTATTTAAAATCCCTTCATATGTTTTCTTTAATAAATCCATATTATCCAATGAGGACAATATGGATGTATATTCTTTATAAAGTTCTTTGTCTATACTTGCTAAAAATGCTAATTTATTCTTATTTAGTTCATTTTGAAGAAGAGAATTATATTCTTCATTTAAAGTTTTAATAGTTGTTTCAAGTTCAAAAACTTTTGGCGATTGTGGAGATAATAGCTTAGTTGTTTCTAATTCAATTTTTAAGTTAATAATTTTACTTTTTATATTCTTTAATTCACTATTAGAATTAAATATTAATAATTTCTTTAAGTCTGTGTCTATATTATTTATACTATTTTCAATATTAATCTTTCTTAATTCGTAATCTGCTTTTTGATTTTCTATCGATAATAGGTTAGTATATGTTTTAATATAATAATCTATTAAATAACCATTCGTCTCATTTTCTGTAATCTTATTTATAGCTTTAAATTTTACTATTTTCTCATTTATATTATCTAATTCTTGTGAAATTTGATCAAATTTTTCTTTTATTTGATTAATTAAAATTTCAGATTTTTTCATATCAATACTCTTTGTATAACTACTATAATATTTATACATAAGAGAAATGATTGAAGCAGCATAGGTTGGATTTATAGTTCTTACTTTTATTTCCACAATATTCGGATTTTCTTTTTTTGGAAAAAAATGTATAGAATTTTTCAAATATCTTATTGCTGATCTTTTAGAATACTTTACTTTAAAAAGTTTTTGATATAAGGTTAGTTTACTATTTAAAAAATCTACCATATTTAAATCTTCAACCACTTTTTCTAATACATCATCAGAAATCATTCTATTTAATTCAATTGAAACACTTGAATTAGAGCTTCCTCCTAAATTTCCTAAAATATTTAGCTCCGATATATTTTGGATAGATGCATTTTCATTATATTCAATAACTTGTTTTGCCTCCCAATATTTAACTGCTATATATTTCAAATAAAAAACTGTAATAAACATTATAAATAAAATTATCACGAAAAATAAAATTTTATTTTTTTTAATTGAATATAATAGGCTATTAATAGAATTATTTATTTTTTTATCATCCATTTTTATCCTCCCAAGACTTTTATAATGTTATTTTTAAATATATCCAGAGAAAAGTTTTTAGCTCTTTTTATTATTTCTTCTTTTTTAAAATTTCCATTTATAACTTCTAAAATTGCATTTTTCAATGCTTCAGAATTTTTTGGAGGAACAATCTTCCCCGTTATTCCATTTATATTATGAAAAGATGTTCCTGTCCCTAACTCTGTGGTTATTACAGGAACTCCACACGCCATTGCTTCAATTGCTACTAACCCAAATGCTTCACCTCTATCTATTGAGGGTAATACAAAAACGTCTGCTGCAGAATAATACTCTGGCATTTTATTATAAGGAATATGGTTAATAAAAATTACTTTATTATTTATTTTTTCTGATTTTACCATTTTCTCCAATTTTTTTTTCTTTGGTCCATTACCAATAATAACTGTAAAATAATTTTTTGGTAATTTTTTTGTTGCTTCTATCAAATATTCTAATCCCTTATATCTTCCTAATCTTCCAATATACATAACTATTTTCGCATCTTTTTTCATTATTGATAATTTATCTAATATATTCTTTTTCATATTATTAGGTCTATAAAAAAAGTGATTTGTATTTACAAATAAAGGAATTATCTCTATTTTATTTGTAAATTTCGATAAAACAGGAGAGGTTTTTATGATATTTGGAGAAGTCACAATTATTTTATCCATCTTTTTTAAATAATTAAAAACTATGTAATTGTTATATAGCTTCCCCAATTTTCCTCTCCCAGTAATATCAGCATGATAAAATGAAATTTTTTCTACATTCTTTATATCTTTAAATAGAAAAAACATTTCTGGCTGAAATGCTGGAAAATGAAAAATTATTTTTCTTACCTCTTTGGAAATTTTTTTTAAATAGCTATTATATTGAAAAGATATTCTTACTGGGTCTTTTCTTAAAATCGTCTTTAACCTATAAACTTTTACTCCATCAATATTTTCAATAATAAATTTATTTTCATTATTGAAAGTTATTACAAATGACTCTTTAAAATATTGCTTCCCTATTTTTGAAATTTCTTTTGCTACTACTTCAACACCACCCATTTCTGGCGGGAACATCTTTACAACATTTAATAGCATACAATTATATTCCTTTCTTCCAAAATATTGCTTCTATTGTTTGCATTATTATTTTTAAATCTAAAAGCGTTGTTCTATTTTTTACATAATATAAATCATAACTTGTTTTTATTTTTGTTTCTTCTAATGTGGTTGGGTATTTATAATTAATTTGAGCCCAGCCTGTTAATCCGGGCTTCACTTTATGTCTAAATTCATAAAAAGGAATTAACTCATTAAATTGTTTTACAAATCCTGGTTGTTCTGGTCTTGGACCAACAAACGACATTTCACCTTTCAAAATATTAATAAACTGGGGTATTTCATCAAGTCTTATTGGCCTAATTATTTTACCAGATTTCATTATTCTATTTCTTTCTTTATCAGCAAATTTTTCTGCTTTATTTTTAT
This sequence comes from Marinitoga sp. 1197, assembly GCF_001021165.1. Classification (NCBI taxonomy): domain Bacteria; kingdom Thermotogati; phylum Thermotogota; class Thermotogae; order Petrotogales; family Petrotogaceae; genus Marinitoga; species Marinitoga sp. 1197. The sequence goes on along the minus strand of NZ_AZAY01000002.1, from coordinate 57,010 downwards.
TATTATACATACTTCTAAATTTTATCAACACAAACTCTTTTTCATCTTTGCCAATTCTTTTTTGCTTGAATATTATAGGTTTGCCATTTTCAATAAATATTGCTATACTAATTAACAAAAAAACTGGAGATAATATAATTAATGCTATTAACGATATAAATATATCAACAATTCTTTTTGCTGGTGATTCTTTTATTTCGCTAAAAGCCACTTCATAGTGTGATTTAAATTTTTCAGCAACCTGTATAGGTATCCTCTTTAAAAATCTCTCTACAATCACTGGTAAATACTCAACTTTTATGCCATTCTCTTTAAATTCATTTATTTCATCAATTACTAATTTTTCTAATTTAGGATCTGCTACTAATACACCATCATATACTTTAATTAATTTTTTTAATTTGACTGGCGAGGGATTTATATATTCAACAAATTGCAATTTCCCAAGACTTTTTTTCTCTATTTCATTCATTAATTTATACCATTCTTCTTTTTTGCCTATCACTATATATTTTTTTGGTGTTATATTTTTTATTAACATATAATAACTAATTTTATGTACCAAAGGAAGCACAATTATATTAAACAAAAAATTATCAAGAAAATATTCTTTCGAAATATATTTATCAAATATCGCATAAAAGGATAAAATAACTATAAATCCCAACATCATACCAGCAAAAACTCTAATTATTGTATCATTCCAGCTCTCTATATTTTCAAAATCATATGTTCTAAATGCGTAAATTCCAAGATATATTAATGTTGAAAATATAAATGATATATATATGTTTTGAGTTATATATAAATTAAAAACCATTAAAAATATATAATCAATTAATTTTAAAAAATTTGAATTTATTTTCATTTCATGCCTCCAACTGTATTTTCTTTCAAATCTAATTATAGCACAAATTTCACATTTTGTTTTTATAGTAAAATAAGAAATTGTTAAATTTAGCAAAAAAACGAGAACCAGTTGGTTCTCATTAATCATAACCATTAGGATTATTCTTTTGCCAGTTCCATGAATCTCTGCACATATCGACTAAATTTCTTTCTGCTTTCCATCCTAATTCTTTTAAAGCCTTTGTTGGATCTGCATATATTTGATCTACATCACCAGGTCTTCTATTTGTTATTTCATAAGGTATTTTTATGTTATTTGCTTTTTCAAATGCTTTTACTACATCTAAAACGCTATATCCTACGCCGGTTCCAAGATTATATACTTTTACACCTTCTTCATTCATTATTTTTTCCAATGCTTTTATATGTCCAATTACTAAATCCACAACATGTATATAATCTCTCACTCCTGTTCCATCATGAGTATTATAATCGTTCCCAAATACATATAATTTTTCTCTTTTCCCAACTGCTACCTGCGTAATGTATGGCATTAAATTGTTTGGTATACCATTTGGATCTTCGCCAATTTTTCCTGATTCATGTGCTCCTATTGGATTAAAGTATCTTAATAATGCTATGCTCCATTCATTATCTGATATGTATAAATCTTTTAATATTTCTTCTATGAATAACTTTGTTCTTCCATATGGGTTTGTTGCTGATAATGGTGCATCTTCTGTTATTGGAACTTTTTCAGGATTACCATATACTGTTGCTGATGAACTGAAAACTATTTTTTTTACATTTTTTTCCTTCATTATTTCCAATAGATTTAAAGTTCCAGTTATGTTGTTATGATAATATTTCAAAGGTATTGCTACAGATTCGCCAACAGCCTTTAAACCTGCAAAATGTATTACTGCATCTATTTGATTTTCATCAAATATTTTTTCTACATCTTTTTTGTTTAATAAATCTATTTCATAGAATTTGAAATCTTTTCCTGTTATTTCTTTTATTCTATTTAAAACCTCTGGTTTGCTATTTGAAAAATTATCTAAAACTACAATTTTATATCCTGCATTTAAAAATTCTATACATGCATGAGAACCTATATACCCTGCTCCACCTGTTATTAATATCGCCACAATTCCACCTCCGTCATTTTTCTTTTTCTATTCTTAAATTATTGTAATATAATACTTTTTAGATAAAATATATTATAACATAACATTATTTACTTTAATATATAAAAAATTAAATTATTTAGATTTTTCATTGTCATTTTTCTCGTTTCATGATATAATATTATTGTTTTATAAAAATTTAATACGATGTCTAAAAAGTCAAATTCACTCAGACAGCTTGATTGCTAATCCTTAAAATTATTCTTTCTCTGCCGTCGCTCAAACAATACATCGTGTATTGTTTCGCTCAAAATTACTTCCATGTAATTTTGACGGCTTTCATTCATAATTTTAAGGGCAATCTTCGAGTCTTCGTTTCATTTGAGACTTTTTAGACGTCTTAAAAATTTAATATAAGGGGGTATGGGGATGGCTTTGAAAAATAAAGCTGGATTTTCTTTGTATGAAGTGCTTATTGTACTGGCGGTTATTGCTATTCTGGGAGCATTTGCTGTTCCTATGGTAAATAATGTTGTAATGAAGGCGAAGATGACAAAGATTATAAACGATATGAAGGTTCTGGAAAATTCTGTTATTCAGTATTATTACAATGAGGATTCTTTGCCAACCGATATCAACGCTTTAATTGCTGGAAATTATCTTGAGAACTCTGTTGACGGTATTGATTTTAGTGTTAACAGCAATGTTGTTTATGTGTTTTATACCAATGAATTCGATAAGGCTGATTCTCTTGAAAATTTGGATGCTACTTTAAAATGGAGTGGTTCTAATACAGATTTTTCTTCACTTGATGATACACCTTCTGATACTAAAAAATATCCAGTTTTAAAGGTTATTTTTTAATATTATAAAAACATATGCCAATAATAATAAAGGATATAGTGATTTGCTATATCCTTTTATTATTATACGATGTCCAAAAAGTAAAGTCGCTCAAACCTTGATTGTTAATCCTCAAAAATAGCTCATTCTCGCCGGTCGTATCAGACTCACATCCATGTTCGGCTTCACTCAATTTTGCATCCATGCAAAATTGACCGGTTTCATTCGCTATTTTTTCGGACAATCCGCGAGTTTTCGCTTGCTTTACTAATTGGACACACTATTTCATTACTATTGTGTGATATAATTTTAGCATAATGGTTTTATAATGTTTTTTATCCAATAACCCGCCGCAGGCGAGTACGGAGGTGAAATGTTGAAATTAAAATTAGAAGATTTTAAGATTAATATGCCACAATTGAATTTTGAAACTACAGAGAGTTTAAAGCCAATAACACAATATTTTGGTCAGAAAAGAGCATACGAATCTATTTTAATGGGCCTTGAAATAGAACAGAAAACACATAATATTTTTATAACAGGTCCAGTAAATACAGGCAGGAGGACTTTTGCTAAAAATATTTTGGCACAATATTCAACAAATAAAAAAACACCAAAGGATTATATTTATGTTTATAATTTTAAGAATTCGATGAGGCCAAAAGCCATTTCATTGAAATCTGGAGAGGCTAAAATTTTTAAAAACGAGCTTGAAGAAACCATAGAAATGGCTTTTAATGCTATAAAAAAAGGACTTGAAGGTGAGGACTTTTCACAAAAAAGGACACAATTAGAGCAGGAATATTTAAATGAAAGAAAAAAAATATGGGAAGATTTGAAAAAACAAGTGGAAAGTTTGAGTTTTAAGCTACAATTTACATCCGACGGTGCTGTAACTATACCAGTATATGAAGGTAAAGAGCTAACGGATGAGGAGTATGAAAAATTACCAGAAGATATAAAAAGTAAGTATGAAGAAAAAACTCCTATTTTAAGGCAATTGATGGAAAAAGCTATGATAAAAATAACAGAAACTGATAAAAGTTATCGTGAACAATTGAGAAATCTTGAAAAATATTGGGCTTTATTTACAATATCTGGAATATTTGAGAATCTTATAAAAAAGTATAATGGAAATTCTGATGTGGTTGAATATTTAAATGATATAAAAAACGACCTGTCAGAAAACTTTCCAGAAATTTTATCCGATGAAAATATATTAAAATATTATAGAAAGAAATATTCTGTAAATATTATAATCGACAATTCATCAATAAGTGGAGCTCCTGTAATAGAAGCAACGGATCCAACTTATTCTTCATTAATAGGGAAGATTGAGTATATTTCGCAAATGGGTGTATTAAAAACAGATTTTATGATGATAAAGCCAGGGATGCTACATAAGGCTAATGGTGGATATTTAATTCTTGATGCTGAAAAGGTTATGAGAAATCCATATGTATGGGAAGCGTTAAAAAATGCTTTGATGAATAGGGAAGTGAAGATAGAGAATTTAGAGGGGAAAATGGGATTAAGTGTTGTTCATACTCTGGAGCCAGACCCTATTCCACTTGATATAAAGGTAATTTTAATAGGAGAAGAGTGGATGTATGAAATGTTATATGCTTATGATCCCGATTTTAAAAAATTATTTAATATAAAGGTACCTTTTGATACGGAAATCGATTTAAATAAGGAAAATGCTGATTATTTTGCACAGTTTGTAAAAAATATAATAAAGGAAAATAATTTAAGAGATTTTACGAAAAAGGCAATAGAAGAATTGATAAAGTATTCATGTCGAATTAATGGAAGAAATGATAAGCTTTCTGCAAAATTTGGATTATTAAAGAACATTATACTTGAATCAAATTATATTTCTGATAGATATAGTGATACTATACCATATGTTGATGGCAATGCTGTAAAAGAAGCTATTAAAAAACATGAAAACATGTTCTCTTTATACAGGGATAAAATAATGGATTCAATAAAAGATGGGCAATTGATTTTGGAGACAGATGGTATGAAAATCGGTCAGATAAATGGTTTAACGGTTATGGAGGTAGATACGTTATCCTTTGGAGTGCCTGTAAAGATAACAGCTAAAGTTTTCTCGGCAAAGCAGGCGGGATTGCTCGATATTCAAAGGGATTCTGATATGAGCGGAAAAATACACAGGAAATCAACGTATATTATAGAAAATTATTTTTATTCAAAGTATCATCTTGATGAAAACATGGTATTTTCTGCCTCAATAAGTTTTGAACAAGTGTATTCTATACTCGAAGGAGACAGTGCATCTCTTGCAGAGGTTTTGGCGTTGATATCTGCAATATCAGCTGTTCCAATAAAGCAAAATTTTGCTGTAACAGGTTCTATTGATCAGAATGGGAATATACAGCCTGTTGGTGGAATAATAGAAAAGATAGAAGGTTTTTATAATGTATGTAAAATTAAGGGATTAAACTCGAAACATGGCGTAGTAATTCCATATCAAAATGTTAAAAATATTGTGTTGAATCATGAAATTGAAGAAGCTATTAAAAATAATAAATTTCATATATATGTTGTAAAAAATGTAGATGATGCGATAGATATAATGATGGATAAAAAAGCTGGGAAAACAGATGAATTTGGGAATTATGAAAAGGATACGGTAAATTATAGGGTATTGGAAGGAATAAGGTATTTAAAGAAATTACATCCCACTAAAAAGAGGTTTTGGCTGTGGAAATAGAAAGAAAAGAGATAAATAAATTTGATGAGATTCTCATTGAATTTCTTGAAGAACTCGATGATGTGACTGATGAGACAAAAAAACAATATACAAAGTCTATAAAATATTTTTTAAATTATTTGAGAAAACGCAATGTATCAAAGCCAACACCAAAAACAGTTAAAATGTGGAAAACCTTTTTATTAAAGGAAAAAAGTCCATATACTGTAAATTTATACCTATCAGGTATAAGGCGTTTTTTTGCTTTTTTAGAAGACAGAGGATTATATGCAAATATTGCAAGGAATGTAAAAGGAGCCAAAAGACCTTTTGGACATCAAAAGGATATATTAACAGACGATGAGATAAGAGAGATTTTTCAAACTATTGATACGTCAAATTTGTCTGGAAAAAGAAATATGGCAATAATAAAATTGCTCGCATATACAGGTATAAGAACATATTCTTTAACGAGGATAAAAATAAGAGATATTGTAAAAAGAAATAATAAGGTTTTACTGCATTATAAATCCAAAGGTCATGTTGGAAAGGATTCTATAATTTCACTTCATAAGGATGTATATGAAGCGATAAATGATTATTTAAAAGAAAGGAATAAGATAAAAAAGGTTAAACCAAATGATCCTTTATTTATTTCACTTTCAAAGAATTCATATGGAAATGCTTTAACGGAAAGAGCTATTCAGATGATTATTGATAAATATTTTAATGAGTTGGGTTTGAAGGATTTTAGAGGCGGAAAAAAGTTGTCTGCACATTCATTCAGACATACTGTTATTACAAAAATAGCTTTAAACCATGGCATAGAAGCTGCGAAACAGATTGCAGGACATAAGAATATTTCTACAACACAGATTTATTATCATGAAGCAACTTCTGTTGCACTTGAAGCGGATGAACTTATTGATTTTAATGAATAAATAGAAATAGTATAGTTATTTTTTTACTATTAAATATTTCTCAAAATAATATTCGATCAAGCGGTGAAATTTCTAATCTTCAAAATTTTTCATTCCCGCCGGTCGTTCAAACTCGCATCCGTGCTCGGTTTCACTCAAAATCACATCCATGTGATTTTGACCGACTTCATTCAAAATTTTTCAGGAAATTTCAAGCTTTCTCTCATATTATTTTTTGAAATATTTAGATTATATATTTATTATATTTTTTATTTTAATTATACACGATCCAAAAAATTCTTTTTTTATTCCAGGTCGTTTTTCAGTCCTATTGTATTTAATATTATCGAATCTTTTTGTCTCCATTTGTCTTTTACTTTTACATATAAATCAAGATAAACTCTGTCATCAAGTAGCATTTCTATATCCTTTCTTGCGAGCATTCCTATTTTTTTTATCATTCTTCCTTTTTGCCCTATGATTATACCTTTTTGCGATTGTCTTTCAATATATATTTCTGCTCTGATATATATAAGGTTTTCTTTATTTGTTATTTCTTCCACCACTACTGCTGTAGAATGCGGTATTTCTTCTGAGGTTAAATGGAATATTTTTTCCCTTATTAATTCTGATATCATAAATGCTAACGGCCTGTCTGTTGTCATGTCTTCAGGAAAATATTGTGGCCCTTCTGGTAATACTTCTATTATTTTTTCAAGTAATTCTGATATGTTTTTACCTGTTAATGCTGAAATTTTGAATTCTGCTATGACATTTGATTTTTCGTCAAGTACTGTTTTTATTCTTTTTTCTGCTTCTTCTATTTGATTTTGTGTTGCTGCATCTACTTTGTTTATTATCAGTATTGTGGGGATACCGGATTCTTTTATTATTCTGGCTATGTTCAGGTCTGATTCTCTAACCATATCTATTGGATCTATTAAAAAGAGTATTAAATCCTGCCCTTTTAATGCGTTTATTGCTATTTTTACCATATATTCTCCAAATTTATGTAATGGTTTATGTATCCCCGGTGTATCCACCAATACTATCTGTGCATCTGGTGTATTCAATATGCAATTTACCCTATTTCTTGTGGTTTGTGGTTTATCTGACACTATAACCACTTTTCTTTTCATTATCGCATTTATTAATGTGGATTTCCCAACATTTGGTTTTCCTGCTACTGCTACAAATCCACTTTTCATTTCATCAACTCCCTTAATTTTTCCATTATCATTGCTGTTGCCCTGCAATCATCTTCGTTGTATTTTATTATTTTTTCCAGACTTTCTTTATGTCCTTTTAAGTAATTTTTGTACTCTATAAATATGGCATATCCGTTTAAATCTGTTCTCCATTTGTAGCCAAAATATTTGCTTATGTCTTTTAATGAATATGATGTTACTGGAATCGCTATATTTTTCTGTATTTTTTCGTATAAGTCATATGACCTGTCTTCGATTTTGTAGAGATATTTATATAGATGTGATATGTTTTTTGTTATCATTTGAAGTCTTTTTATGTCATAAACATCATAATGAACTATTATATCTTTTGTTGAATCTATGAATTTTAAAAATCTCTCAAGGTTATCATCTATATTTTCCAAATTTAAAAATGCTTTATATTTGTTTTTTATTAATATTCCGTGTAGGAAATCAAGGTCTCTATATGTTTCAACATCATATACTATGTATTTTTTTGGTATGTCAAATTTGTTTATTATTATTGGTTTGTTTTCAAGTAATGATTTAAGATTATATAATGGTTTTCTGAATTGTGGTGGTACCTGTTCTATTTTATTTGCTTCTACTGCTTTTATAGGGTTGATATTTATATCTTTTAATAATTTCAGATAGCTTGTTGATATGCCAGGAACTATGGATATGTCCCCTTTTTTTAGTAATTCTCTGTGACATTGAACCTTTATTTTACAGAATTTACAGTGATTTCCTGGTGTTTTTTCCTGAGGTGTTTTAAAATATTCTATTTCTTTTTTTAATAATGGCATTTTTCTTTCTATCCATCTTTCAGAAAAATAATGGACTTTATTTTCAAGGGTTACTTCTATTCCCCTGACATCTTTTCCATTTTTTCGAAAGTATAGATATACAGCTATTATATGATATATATGGTTTAATTTTAATTTTCTTGATTCTCTGGATATCTTTGCTGTTTTTCTTCTATTGTCGTATTCATCATAGCTGGCTACTATTGTTATTCCTTCATAGTTAATTTCGAAGTATTTTGTTGGTCTTTTGTAAATTGGAACAAAATGTTTGCACTTTTTTATGTTTCTGTAATTTAATAAATCCATTTTCATAAATTCCAGCTCCGCTTCTATCTGCGTTTTTAATTTTTATATTTTTTATATTAGATTTTTTTATTTTATATTCACTCAGGCGGAAAATTCTTTTCCTCATTACAGGATTACTTGCCGCCGTCGCTTAGACTCGCATCCGTGCTCGGCTGCGCTCAAAATCACATCCTTGTGATTTTGACGGCTCACGTAATCCTTCCATTCGGGAATTTTCAAGCCTTCGCTACATATAAAATTAAAAAAATCTAATAATCTCAAAAAAATAACGTGAGAGTATTATTTTCTGAAATTATCAATTTACGTGAACATAATGGAATGTCTAAAAAGTCTAATTTGAATATAATTTAAAAATCAATAATTTATAATAGTAATTAAATTTAAATAGGTGTCTAAAAAGTCTCAAATGAAATGAAGGCTCGAAGATTGCCCTTAAAATTATGAATGGAAGCCGTCAAAAAAACAGGATGTTTTTTTGAGTGAAGCTTTTTCATGGATGAAAAATCTGAGCGACGGCTGAGAATGAATAATTTTAAGGATAAGCAATCGAGCTGCCTGAGTGAATTTGACTTTTTAGACATCGTATAATTAAAAATTAATAATTAAAAATCAATAATTACTTTTATTTTCAAAATCATTAACTATACAACTTTTCAATATCACCAAATTCAAGGAATAAATTGGCTATGTTTTTTAAAAATCCCAATCTGTTTATTCTTATACTTTCGTCTTTATCCATAACAAAAACATTATCAAAGTAATTGTCTATTGCACTTTTTAATTTTAATAATTCTTCTATTGCACTTTCATAATCCAGATGTTCTATTTTTTCTTCCATCTTGCTTTTTACTGTGAGGTATTCATCGAATAATTGTTTTTCTGCTTCTTCTTTAAATAATCTTCCTTCATATTTTAAAGAGTCGTGTTTTCTGGATATATTCTGTACTCTTTGAAATGTTTTTATGAATGTTTTAAAGTTTTCAGAGTATACTACTTTATTTAAAGCTTGAGCTGATATTAATGCGCGTAGTGGTTTATTCCAGTTTATTGTTACTGTATTTATTACATCGGTTGATATTCCTTTTTTAGATAGATATGTTTCAAATCTACCTTTAAAGAAATCTGCGATTTCTTTTTCGAGATATTCAATATTTATAATTTTTGCAATTTCTTTCATTATTTCATTTAGGTCTATATCCCAATTGTTTTCTATTATTATCCTTAAAACCCCATATGCTTTTCTTCTAAGTGCAAATGGGTCTTTTGAACCAGTTGGTATTTTTTTGATTCCAAAGAAACCAATTATATCATATAATTTGTCTGATAATGATATTATTAATGAGTTCAAATCTGATGGCAATTCATCATTTTCTTCAATTGGTCTATAATGTTCTTCTGGAACCATGTATATATCTTCTTTATAACCTTTGTGCTTTAGATATATTCTTCCCATTGTTCCTTGAAGTTCAGGAAATTCATATACTATATGTGTGGGAATATCTATTTTAGAGAGTTCTGCTGCTTTTAATAGATTTTGGTTTTTGTAGTTGAGTTTTTCTGCTATTATTTTTGATATTTCTTTTAACGCTTTCACTTTGTCTAAATATGTTCCAAGACCTGCTTGATAGGTTATTTCATTTAATTTGGATAGATATGTTTCTTCATCTGTATTCAGGTCTTCTTTATAATAGAATTTTGCATCATCAAGCCTTGCATTTATAACTCTTGAATATCCATTTGTAACGTTTTTTTCTTCGCTTAATCCGTCTTGAAATGCAACGTAATAATTTGTTATTTTATTTTCTTTTTTTGCTACGAAACTTCTTTGATGATGTTTTACTGTAATTTTTATTACTTCTTCTGGCAAATCCAGATATTCTTCATTAAATGATCCCAATACTGCTGTTGGATATTCGGTTAGTTGTGTTATTTCATTTATTAATTCCTCATCTTTTTCGATTTTTAGTTCGTTATTTGTTGAAATTGCTTCTATTTCTTTTTCTACTCTTTCTTTTCTTTCTGTATAATCTGCTATTACAAAGTTTTCTCTTAATTCATTAAAATAATTTTCCGGATGGTTTATGGATATTTCACCTTTTCCAAGGAATCTGTGTCCAAATGTTTTTCTCGATGTGTTTATTCCAAACAATTCGAAGTCTACTATATCATAATTCAACAATGCCACTACCCAGTGTACTGGCCTTATAAATTCATAATCACCATTACCCCATCTCATTGGTTTTTTAAATCTTAATTTTTTTATTATTGATGGATATATCTCCGATAGAGTTTCAGATATTTTTTTACCTTCTTTTTTTATTTTTGCAAACATATATATATTGCCTTTTATTTCTTTTTCTTTTATTTCATAATTTTCACCTTTTAATGAGTTTAAAAATCCTTGGTATGGTCTGGCTGGATTACCATTTTCATCAAAAGCAACTTTTTTTGCGGGACCTTTTCTTTCTATTGTTCTATCCGGTTCTTTTTCAGGCAGTCCCTCTAATAATATTCCAAATCTTCTTGGCGCTATGAACACCTGTAATTTGGAATAGGATATGTTTCTTGATTTTAATTCTTCTTCTGTATATGTATATAATTGTTTTATTATATTTTCATATTCACTTGATGGTAATTCTTCAACTCCTATTTCTAGTAATGATTTATTCATTGCCTTCGCCCCCAATCTCTTCTAAATATGTGCGGGCAGTTTTTCTCGCCATGTCTCTTATGATTAATATGTATTTTTGACGTTCATTTACACTTATGGCATTTCTTGCATCAAGCAGATTAAATGCATGTGCCGCTTTTACAAGATAATCGTATGCCGGTAAATATAATTTTTCTTTTATTAGTGATTCAAACTCATTTTTGTATGTTTCAAACAAGTTATATAATGTCTTTATATTTGCTTTTTCAAAATTGAATATGGAAAATTGCCTTTCGTTTTCTTTAAATAATTTGCCATATGGTACATCTTTATTCCACATGGTTTCATATACATTATCTTTTCCCTGCAAATACATCGCAAGCCTTTCTATTCCATATGTTATTTCAAGTGATATAGGTTTTAATGAAATTCCTCCCATTTGTTGAAAATACGTAAATTGAGTTATTTCCATTCCGTCAAGCCATACTTCCCATCCTATTCCCCAAGCACCTAATGTTGGTGATTCCCAATTATCTTCTATAAATCTTATATCATGTTCTAAAGGATCAATCCCTATCGCTTTTAATGATTCTAAATATATTTCCTGAGAGTTTTTGGGAGATGGTTTTAATATTACCTGATATTGGTGGAATCTCTGCATTCTGTTAGGATTTTCACCATATCTTCCATCTGTAGGTCTTCTGCTTGGTTGAACAAAGGCTATGTTATATGGTTCTTTACCGAGTGTTTTAAAAAATGTCGATGGGTGATATGTGCCTGCACCCATTTCCATGTCGTATGGTTGGTCTATTACGCAACCATATTCTGACCAAAATTTATCTAATTTTAATATTAAATCCTGTATATACAAGTCAATTCCTCCCTATTCGAGTGAAATTAATAATGGATAATGTGGTTGTGACCCATTGTGAATTTCCACTTCAAGGTCCGGAAAATCTTCCATTAATTCATTTGCAATTAATTCCACTGTTTTTAATTCTATATCTTGACCATAGAATATGGTCATTATTTCATATCCATCATTGATTTTTTCTTTTAACACTTTTATTACAGCCTCTGTTAAATCAAAACTATGCGCTTTTAATTCTTTGCCGACAAATACAAGGTATTCATCTTTTTTTATTTTCTCTTCAGCAATTTCCGAATCTCTTATAGCATAGGTTACCTGTATTGGCACTATTGAAGATATTTCTGATTCTATTGCCTCTTTTAATTCTTCATAGGTCATATTATCATCAAAAGCTAATAAAGCTGAAATTCCTTCCTGTATATATTTTGTTTTTATTACAAGTATTTCTTTGTCTTTTACCATATCTGCAACTTTTTCTGCTGTTAATATAATATTAGGATTATTTGGCAATATTAATATCTTTTTTTGAGGCAATGTTTCTATAGCCTCCATAAAATCCTTTACGCTCGGATTCATTGTTTGTCCACCAAAAATAACCTTATCTACACCAAGACTTTTAAATATTTTTGTTATTCCTTCACCAGGCGATACTGTTATTATGCCCCAATTTTCATTATTTGTTTCGTAAATTGGCTCTTCTTCTGATGAGGTTACTGCGTTAGCTGTTTCTACAACGTGTTCGTGTTGAACTTTCATATTGTCTACTTTTACTTTATATAATTCGCCATAATTTATGAATTCTTCGAATACCTTACCTGGTCTATTGGTATGAACATGTGTTTTCAGAAATTCTCCCTGATGAACTAATACGATTGAATCACCGAGTTCTTCTAAGAATGCCCTTATTTTGTCTATTTCTTCTTTTGATATTTCTGAGTTATTTAATTTTAATACACATTCTGTACAATATTGAAATTTTATTTCTTCATATGCTATTTCTTTTATCTGCTCTGCTGATGCACCTTCTATTTCTTTTAGATTTATTGTTGTATCGCCTTTTATTGCGTCTCTGAATCCTTTTATTATATAGCTAACACCTTTTGCTCCAGCATCTACAACATTAGCATCTCTTAATTTTTTTAGATATTTTGGTGTTTCTTCAACCACTTCTTCGGAAATTTCATATAATTTGTCCAGAAATTCTTCAAAATCTTTTATTTCAGATAATTCATTTTCTGCTCTTTCAGCAACTTTTCTTATTAATGTGAGCATTGTTCCTTCTACTGGTTTTATTACAGCATGGTATGCAACTTCTTTTGCGTTTTTTAATGCTTCTATAAAATCTTTTGTTGTTACTGTTTCTTTATCTTCAAGTGTTTCAGTAAAACCTCTGAATATTTGAGAAAGTATAACTCCGGAATTTCCTCTTGCTCCCATTAATAATCCGTCTCTCATATTTTTCATTATATCCTTTAATTTGTCCTTATTTTTAACTTTGTCAAGCCATTCACATGCTTCAAGCATTCCTGAGGACATATTTGAACCTGTATCTCCATCAGGAACAGGAAATACATTTAATGCATTTATTTCATCTTTGTTTACCAATAATGTTTCGGCCGCCTTTTTGAATGCCACATAAAAGTCTTTTGCATTTAATTCTGTCATTGTATTCACCTCTTTATGATTTTATTCCCACGACTTTTACATTTACAACTACATCGACATCCCCCAAGGCTTCCTTTATTCTATGATATACATTTTCCTGTGCATTTGATGCAACTCTTTTTAAAGGCAATCCATATTCCATATAAATATATAGGTTTATTATAACTCTGTTATTTTCTTCTATTACTTCAACACCTTTTTCTTGTGGTTTTTGAAGCATTGAGGTTAATTTATTTAGAAATCCACCTTTACCTATATCAACTGTACCATATGATTCTAATGCTGCTCTATACACTATTTCATTAAATACTTCTGGTTTTATGGTTACCTTTCCAAGTTCAGTTTCAACTATCATGATTACACCTCCAATTTTATTTTTCCAATAATGCAGATAAATATCCAACGGTTCTGTCATAATCACCAAAAGCAGTAGCGCTTGTTGTATGATTTAGTATTTTTACTTTTTCAAAATTCATGTATAGTAATGTATTTATGCATCCGTATCCACATGCAGTAATACTATATTGTTTTACTTTTTCGTATAATAATTGTGGATTTTTTCTCTGTATCGCATTTATTAGCATTTCTCCTTTTTTCATGGTTATTTCATGATTTTCATAATGATTCAGATCACTTGATGCTATTATTAATATACCATCTTCCATTAATTCGTTTAATACCTCTGCTAATTTTTTAGATGTGTATAAGCTTTGATCACCAAGAATAATGGGTACTATTTTAAATGTATTTCCATACAAATATTGTAAAAAAGGCAGTTGTACTTCTATTGAATGCTCATATTGATGTGCGGAATAATCTCCTGATATTTCTAATTTTTCTACTATTGTCTTCGCCATTTTATCTACTTTTAGCTCTCCAAGTGGTGTAATCCATGTCCCTTCTGGATAGACAGAAATATTTGGACCTATACCTGTATGATTAGGTCCAATTATTATAACAGATTTTATTTTACCTTTTTTGAAGATTTCATAATATCCATATGAAGCTGTTTTTCCAGAAAATATATATCCAGCATGTGGTGATATTAATCCCATTGGTTTAATATAATTTTTTTCTTTATTATCATCCAGATTATTATTATCTGGAAAATATCCACTTATCATTTCAAGTAATTCTTTTTTATTCTCTGGATAAAACGTCCCTGCCACAACAGGGTATCTTTTCATATTAATCGCCCCCATAATTTACTGTTTTGGGCCATATAAACAGATTCAAATCATATTCTCTATTTCTTTGTTCATTTGTTTTGAATAAAAAGCCTATTATGGGCAAATCTTTTAACAGTGGAATACCGGAATTCAATTTCTCTTCTTTCATTATTTTTAAACCGCCTATTATACTAACATAATTGTTTTTCAATATCATTTTTGTATTTATTTCTCTTGAATTTTCCGCATTATAATTTGATACCGATGATTTTTCTGGTTCGCCTACTTTTAGACTTATATTTAAATCTATGAGGTCTTTGTTTTCTATATATTTTCCAGATATTTCCAGATTTAATCCACTCTCTATATATTTTATGGAATTTTCCTGTATTACAGGAATTCTGTATACTGATTTAAAAATCGCTTTTGTTCCAGATTTTAATATAACTCTCGGCTTTGATACCAGTTTGGTATTTGCTTTTGAATCAATATTTTTACTTTTTATTGCGGTATCCAGTATTTCTTTATATAATTGAGGATTTATTATTCCCTGATTTATTGAATCTATTATACTTTTTGATGATATTTTTGATTCTATATTTTTTATCGTTTCTTCTAATACTGATGAATCCACTATTGCAATTTCTATGGAAATTATTTCTGGAATTTTTTCTTTTACTATTATAATATCTTTTCCTTTTTCAATATAATATCCATTTTTTAATAATAAGTCTTCTATGTTTTGAACTTTATTATTGTATATTTTTATATCTTTTAACTTTTCATTATTGATTAACGATATATTGTTTTTCAGAGCATAATTTTCAACCAATTTATATAGCGTTTCATATTCTTCAATTTTGTTTTTATTGTTACTATTAATATTGTTTTTATCGATGGTTTCTGGTTTTTTTATTGTTTTTTCTTCTTTTATTTTTTCTTTTAATGTCCATATTTTTTTAAACTTTTCATTTTGCTTTTCGTTTGCTGTGATTTTTATAATCTTTCCTGTTTCGTTTTCATATATTATTTTATAGGTTATATTTATACTTTTTGATATTTTTTCAAAATATTCAATTTCATCATTTTTTATTGCAATGTAATAGTCATTGGTCACCGTTGCACTATCAGTTATTATTTTATTGGTAATGCCATTTTTGGTGGCATCATTTGTTAGAGTAACATTGTATTTTTTATTAAATTCTTTTATTGTATTTATTGCCTGTGGTGTTCCTTTTATTATATAATTTTTTTCTATCTTTTGGATTATAATATTTTTAAAAATTTTATTAAATGGATATAAATCTAAATTTGATTCTATTATTTCAATTTTTTCATCTGTTTCTATGTTTTTTATGTTATCTTTTTTATTAATTTTATTTACCTGTGGTTGAGGAATTTTTGATATTATATTACTCAGTATATCTATATTATTATTTTTTCCTTTTATAATATATATTTCGTCTGTTAACTTGCTTATTTCTAAACTTAAAATATTCGATAATTTTTCTATTGGTAGTTTTGTTTTCACTACTGTAATTGTGGCCTGCGATTCTATTTGTTGTAAATTCATTTGTTTAATATCTGTTTTATTTGACTTTCCTATTTTTTGTTTTTCATAAAGTGTATATGCCTGAAAGTAATATTCTTCAAAAAGTTTTATATCTTCTTTAAAACCTTTTAATAATATTATATTATCAGATATCTCAGTATATTCTATATTGAATAATTTTATTATGTTTTTTTGAGGGATTTTATATTCAAATACTTTATATACTTTCTCTTTTTCTACAGTTACCTTTTTTGTTTCTTCTGACATGGTTTTTTTTATTGGTATTTTTGCTATTATTTTTTTTATCATTTCTATTTTATTTTTATCGCCTTTTAGAATATATAACCCTTCATATATTCTGGTATATTGTATATCTATAAGTTTCACAAGACTGGATATATTTATATCAGTCTGTATTACTTCATATAAATCTTCATTATTTTCGTATTTTGAATTTATAATTGGATAATTGTTTTTATATAATGGGTTTTTCGATATGTATATATTATTTTTACCTATATAATTATAATATATGCCTGTAGAATCTATAATTAATCTGAATAAATCTTCAGGATAAAAGTTTTTTATATTTAAAGATATATCTTTATCAGGCATTTCGGTTAAATAATATTGATTAAACCCAAGTTCTTTTAGTAGTATTTCAAGCAAATCTTTCGCTTTTATTTTTTTAAACTGAAATATTTCATCATTTAATCGTTTTTTCCCTTCTGCTGTTATTTTTATTTTTATTTTATTTGATGTTTTAATATTTGTTTTATCAATATTTGTTTTGTCAATGTTTAGTTGCGTTGGAAATAGCATTATAATTTCTATTATATTATCATATTGTTTTATTAGTTTTATCGGACCTTTTGGTAATATATACTCTTTTTCTTCAAATTTGACATTTTTAAATTGTATTTTATAATCTGTTTTTGTATTGTTTTGAAAAACTCTTGTATCTGTTGAAACTCCTGTAACTTCTATAATATTTTTGTTGTCTATATAATCTATTTTTATTTGATATGAAAAAATTACCAAGGAATATAGTATAAATATTATTAAGGTTATTTTTTTCATCTGAGCACCTCAAATTGTTTTTTATTTCTATCAAATAATAATACACCATTGTTGAATATTTTTAATACACTGTAATTTCCCAGCTGCATGTTTTCATTTATTTCTTTTAAAACTCCATTAAAATATATATATGCTTTTTTTTGATTTTCTTTTGTTATTACACCAGAAAATTGAAAAAATTCCGGACTTGGTGCATCTGATGCATTTTGCCATAATTTTTCCAGATCTATTTTTAAAAAATCAAATATTTTGTATTTTTTTAACTCATAATTTTTTATTATTTTAGTATTTGTGGGTATATTCCTTTTTATGTATATTGAATAATATGTATTTGAATCAAAGTTATAATTAGAATCTATTTTAATCTTTTCTATAATCACACCTTTTTCCGCTTTTAATTTTGATAATATTTCATTTATTTCTTCTGATTTTATTTCTGGATTTATATATTCTTCTTTTATATCTGAAACTGAAAAATATGGAATTATATTCTCTTTTTTATTTTCGGGTTTTTGAGTTAAGATTATTATTGAGAGAATTATTAATATTATTGATATTGCATATCTGTATATCATTTTTTTAGCTCCAGTATTTTATATTGTTTGTATAATAAATCAAGGGTTCCTATTTCTTTTATCTGATATGGCGAGACTATTTTTAGTCCATCTATTATTTCTATTAGTATTGTTGCACTTAGTGTTGAAGGGGTGTATTCTATGGATTGTATATATACCGGTGCTTTTATCTGTTCTAAAAAATCCAAAAATTTATATATTTTCTCATTTGCTCTTTTTGCCGTGTCAATTTTTGTTTTATAGGTGGCTATTATATTTTGATTTATTTTTATTTGTTCAATTTTTTTTAAATATATTCTATTCTGGTATTTAAAATATGATATTGTTAGTATTATTATGGAAAATATCAACAGTATATATGAAATTATATTTAGTATATATCTGACATTTGATTTGAATACTACCATTTTAATTCCCTTTCTAATCCTTTTATTGTATTTGTTATGGATTCTTTTTCAAAAAAGGTTTCCAGATTTATTTTTTCTCCAATTGGTTCGTCTATATATATTCCATATATGTAACTCGATGATGATTTTTGAAATACTATATTATTTTGATTTCCACTAAAGGTTATAAATTCATCTGTGTTATTTTTTAATGTACTCCATAATAAATAATTTAATGGGATTGTATAGTCAAATAACAGCGAATATCTATATTTATTCGTGAATTTGGTTATATAAAGATAATATATGTTTTCTTTTAATTTTATGTATTTCACTTTTTGAGTTGAGATGTTATTATCTCTGGAATTTTTTATTATATATTTATCCAATTCTTTTTTCCCGGTGAATTCTTTTATTATTCCATAATAATCAACTATATTTATTTTTATGTTTTTAAACTTACTGTTTTTGTATTTATGAATAAATTTTTTGTTATAGTAGATTTTTGTCACCATTCTATACCACTCCATCTAAATGACGAGGTTATAGGAAGGATTACTAAATTTGCATCTTTTATTCTTAATGTATTTCCTGGACTTTTTAATATGAGATTGTAAAAGTTGAAAATTTTTGTATAATCCTGTGTTTTATACGGTATTTCTTTATATATTATTCCATCAAAATAACTTTTATTTGATATTACTATTTTTGTGCTTTGATCTTCAAAATTTATTGAATGATATTTTATCTGCACAAAATAATTCATCATTTCAATAAAGTCTATTCTCTTTTTTATATCATCAAAAAAAGAGGTTTTTATAACTATGGCAAAACTGATGAACATAATGCTTTCGATTAATATTAATATTAACATTTCATATAATATAAATCCCTTTTTCATAGCCCTATATTATTTATTGTATTGAATATTCCACCATAAAACCCATATGCCACCTCTAATATTATTAAAGATATAACCATTATCAACACTGGCTCTAAAAGCTTTTTTATTCGGTGTATTATTTGATTTATTTCAAAATTTAATTCTGTTTCTAATATTTTAAAGGGTTGTTTTAAATCGCTTAAATCCCTTGATAGTGAAATGCTAAAAAGCAATTCATTTAAATTGGTTTTCTGGAGAATATCTATGATATCATTCCCTTCTTCAAGTTTGTTTAAGATGTGTATTATATCTTCTTTTATTTTCTTTGATGACAAAATTTCTGAACTCTTTTCAAATGCCTCATAAGTTGTATACCCACTTTCAACGAATATTAATGTTGTTTCAACAAATTCCAGTAAAGCATATTTTCTGTATATTTTTTTTATTATTGGAATTTTATACAATATACTATCAAATTTTCTTTTGTTTTTTAATAATAATATTAATGTTGCTGTTATGCTTGATATAACACCTACCAGAAACCATGATATGTTAAAATTAAAACTGGTATTGAATGTACTTTTAAATATTGGAATAATCATAAATTGTAAAAATAATAACAAACTGATTACCCCTGAAAAGAGCAGAATAGGATAAGATAATAAATTTTTTATCTCCTGTGTGTTTTTTATTCTATTTTCATATACATTTTCAAGTCTTTTCAATATTTTTAACATTTCATTATTATCAGATGCTTTTGACAATGATTTTCTAAATTCATAATCAAAATAGGTGTTAGAATCCATAGCATTTTTGTATGGCATGCCAATTTTTATGTTGTTTATCAATAAGTCCAAGGCTATTTTTATTTTTTGTGAAACTTCCTGATTTTCCCTTATAAACAATATTGCATCAAAAAATTGCAGTCCAGATGATATAAACGCCTTCAGCATTTTTATTAGTTTAAAATGTTCTTTTGTATTTAATTTTCTGAAATTTATTTTTTTTACGTATTCAAACTTTTCTATTTCTATGGATTTATCTATATTTTTAAGCGCATCTATATCATTTTTACCTACTATATAACCATTTATTGATATACTAAAATTTTTACCTTGGAAATAAAAAAGTTTCATTTTATCACCTTTTTTAAACAATTTATTTATATTTTATCATAAATTTTGAGTTCTTACAAATTAAAAAATATTAAAAAAAACCGGATAAATCCGGTTTTTTTTAATAATCAGATTCTGATTTTTCACCACTTACGATTTTAACTCCTGAACTGGCTCCAATTCTTTCTGCACCAGCTTTTATCATCTTTTCAGCATCTTCAAAACTTCTAACTCCACCAGAAGCTTTAACTTTTAATTTATTTCCAACAACAAATTTCATTAAAGCTACATCTTCAACTGTTGCTCCACCTGTACCAAAACCTGTAGATGTTTTAACAAAATGAGCGCCAGCTTCTTTTGATATAACACATGCTGCAATTTTTTCTTCAGTTGTTAGATAACATGTTTCTATAATAACCTTTACGGTTTTTCCCTGAGCAGCTTCAACAACTGCTTTTATTTCATCATAAACATATTTGTATTCTTTACTTTTTAACATTCCAACGTTTATAACCATATCAAATTCATCTGCACCATCATTTAAAGCTATATCTGTTTCATAAGCTTTTACATCAATGGCATTTGCACCCAAAGGAAATCCTATAACTGTAGCAACTTTTACATCAGAATCTTTTAATTCCTCTTTTGCAAGTGGAACATAAGCTGGATTTACACAAACAGAAAAGAATTTATATTCTTTAGCTTCTTTACATATTCTTTTGATATCTTCTGGTGTTGTCGTTGCTTTTAAAATGGTATGGTCTATATATCGAGCAACATCTTGTGGTTTTAAAACTATATCTTTTTCTATAATTTTAAAATCTTTGTTGTATCTTTCTATTTCCGCTTGAATTAAATCTCTTAATTCCATATAAAATCACCTCTTTTTATTTTGATAATGTTATAAGGGTGTCCAAAAAGTCTCAAATGAAACGAAGGCTCGAAGATTGCCCTTAAAATTATGAATGGAAGCCGTCAAAATTACATGGATGTGATTTTGAGCGAAACAATACACGATGTATTGTTTGAGCGACGGCTGAGAATGAATAATTTTAAGGATAAGCAATCGAGCTGCCTGAGTGAATTTGACTTTTTAGACAGTCTTAATGTTATTTGAGATATATTTTTATAACGAACATATTATATCATATTTATATTAAGTGTCAAAAAATTTAATGATATTACGATGTCCAAAAAGTAAAGTCGCTCAAACGCAAATTTAGCATTAAAAATACTGGTAAAAAGAGAAGAATTGGAAAAAGTATAGAACCTTACATAGATATCCCGGTTTTTTGTAAGATATGTTTCACTTAAAATTAATATTTATTTATTAGAATAGCGAGGGTTTTTAGATTTTAAAATTTTTTTATAGGAGGAGAATATATGGAAATAAAAAACGTTAGTGTTTCTGAGAAATTAGCGAATCCCGCACCTCTTGGATTGATGGGGTTTGGAATGACAACTGTTTTGCTGAATCTGCATAATGCCGGTATTTTTGAATTAAACGTTATGATTATGGCTATGGGAATATTTTATGGTGGAATTGCACAGGTTATTGCAGGTATTTTTGAAATGAAGAAAAATAATACTTTTGGAGCAACGGCGTTTACATCTTATGGTTTATTCTGGATGTCTTTGGTTGGTATATGGACATTACCGAAAATGGGACTGGGTAATGCAGCCTCTTCAACAGCTGTAGCTTTTTATCTTTTGATGTGGGGTATATTTACTTTATTTATGTTTTTTGGAACATTAAACGGAAACAAATCTCTTCAAGTTGTTTTTGGTAGTTTAACGGTACTTTTTTTCTTACTTGCAATTGGAGATTTTACAGGAAATGCTTTAATTAAAGTTATAGCTGGATGGGAAGGTATTTTTTGTGGAGCATCTGCAATTTATACTGCTATGGGTGAAGTGTTGAATGAAAAATTAGGTAAAACAGTTTTGCCATTATAAAAAAACAGAAATTTTGATATTTGAGTTTTTGCTTGTTTGACTTTTTAGACATCATATAGTGTGGCAAGCGCTACTCAGTTTGTAGGCAAAGTTATTTTTAAGTATAAAAATTTTTTGTCGACAAACTGATATGGCGTAAGCCACTTTTTTTATTATAATGATGCCTATTTTGCTTTAAATATGTTATAATTTATTTGAGGTGACTTTTATGAAAATAATTAAAGAAAGTTCTTATGTCTGAAGAATTTAAAAATTAAAAACGAGAACTTTATTTAAATTTTCTGTAAAAGAAATGAAGAATATTATAGAAAAAGGGGCTTATTGGGCTATTAATAATGATTATGGAATACCAGAAGATTTGAATAATATTGAAGATAGCGGTAAAATTATATACACGGATTTTAATAATCAACCTGTAATTATCCCTAGAAATATGGGATTAGCTTCTTTTATTCTATCTGGAACTGAAATGAATATAGCGTTTTGTTCATCTGCTCATGATGCTGGTCGAAAAAAAGTACTATTTTCGAAGAAGCCTCCGAAGTTTATAAGAGCATTGAAGATGTTATAAATATTATAGAAAGTACAAAAATATCAAGAAAAGTTGTGGAATTAATTCCTGTTGCTGTTGTAAAGGGTTAATAAAATCTAAAAGGTATATTCAAGTTAAATATTTAAAACTGTAAAGTTTTATTTCTATAATTTAATTATAGAAATAAAACACGGGGGTAATATATATGTATGCTAAATATGAATGTATTGTATGTATCATAGATCAAATAAAAAGTATAATTAATAAAGATTTTAAGAATTATACTGAAAGAGAAAAATTTGAAATTATGAAAAATATATCGCTTGATATGTTAAAATATTCGGATTATGGAAAAAAACCCATTGAAATGGCAAGAATAATATACGATAAGTTAAGCGAATATACGGGTACTACAGATTATTTTAAAGAAGAAAAAAAACAATCAAACGAAACTTTTCTGGATGTTTTTGATGAAATGTATCTTTTTTTGAAAGATTCAGATAATCCACTTAAAAATGCCGCAAAATTATCAGCTCTGGGAAATGTTATAGATTATGGTGTTAAAAATTCTTTTGGTGAGTTGGAATGGGAATTGGAAAATATTTTGAAAATAAAAAAATTTGCTTTAGATGATTTTGAGAGTTTTTATGAATCATTAGAAAATTCAAAAATCTTACTTTATATACACGATAATGCTGGTGAGATTGTTCTGGATAAATTATTTATTAAGTTAATTAAAGAAGAATTTCCTGATTTACACGTAGTTTCTGTTGTTAGAGGAGCACCCATAATAAATGATGTTACACTTGAAGATGCGAAAGAGATAGGCTTAGATGAAGTTTCTTCTGAAATAATTTCTTCTGGAAGCAAGATACCAGGAACGCTTTTAAGCAATGTAAATCAGGAATTTATGATTGCTTATAAGCAAGCAGATATAATAATTTCTAAAGGTCAGGGGAATTTTGAAGGATTAAGCGAAGAAAATGAAAATATTTACTTTGTTTTGATGGCTAAATGTCCGGTTGTTTCGAGAGATTTAGGGGTTAACATCGGAGATTTAATCTTTTCAAGGAAAAGATTGTTTGTAAAATAGTATATATTTATTTAAAGGGGGTAAGATGATGAAGAAGTTTTTGGTAGTTTTATTAACTCTTTTGACGGTAGCTATTTTTGCAGCTCCAACACACATTGTTATTTTTCACATGAATGACACACATGGTCATGTATGGCCTTATAGCGAGTATCACAATCCTGATATTGGGGGATTTGCAAGAATTGCAACATTGGTTAATAGAGAAAGAGAAGTAAATTCAAATGTATTGTTTTTACATGCTGGAGATGTTAACACTGGTGTTCCTGAATCAGATCAACTTGATGCTGTTCCAGATTTTGTAACTTTACATTACATGGGTGTTGATGCTATGGCTTTAGGTAATCACGAATTCGATAATCCACTTGAAACAACATTTATGCAACAAAGATATGCAGGTTTTCCATTTTTATCAGCTAATTTCGTTACAAAAGATGGAAGACAGTTATTTAAACCATATATTATAAAAAATGTTGGTGGAATTAAGGTTGCTATCCTCGGGGTTACAACTGAACAAACACAGGTATTAGAACCTATTCATTTAAATGGTGGTAAATTTTTAAATGTTGAAGAAACAGTTAAAAAATACTTGCCAGAATTAAAAAAGAAAGCTGATATTATTGTTGTTCTCGGTCATTTGGGTTATGATGGTGAATACCAACCATTAGGCGTTGAATATACAACTTCTGACCAATTAGCTAAAGATGTAAAAGGTATAGATGTTATTATTGATGGTCATTCTCATACATTAATGGATAAAGCTGCATATATAAATAAAACTATAGTTGTCCAGGCTGGAGAATGGGGAAAATACTTAGGAAGATTGGATTTATGGGTTGAAAATGGTAAAATCGTAGATTATGAATGGGCTCCAATTCCTATAAACATGAAAAAATATCTCGGAAAAGATGAAAACGGAAAAGCAAAATATGCGTATGTAACAGAACCTATTCCTGAAGATCCATTTATAAAAATGATTGCTGATTATTATTATTCTTTAGGTTCAGAAGAATTGAATAAGGTTATTGGAGAAACAAAAATATTATTAGATGGTGAAAGAGCACATGTAAGAAGCGGAGATACAAATCTTGGTCACTTAATTACAGATGCATTAATCTGGAAAACAGGTGCTGATATTGCTTTACAAAACGGTGGCGGAATCAGAGCTTCTATTCAACCAGGAAAAATTACATATAGAGATATATTAACAGTTTTACCATTTGGAAATACAACATATGTTTTTGAAATGACTGGTGCTGATTTAATGAAAGTATTAGAATATGCCGCAACAATTCCTGCAGGTAAAGGTGCATGGTTACACGTTGCAGGTGTAACTTATAAGATTAAAGATAAAAAACCTGTTGATGTAATGGTAAATGGCAAACCTATTGATTTAAATGCAAAATATAGAGTTGCTGCAAATAATTATATTGCCGGTGGTGGAGACGGTTATAAAATGTTAAAAGGACTAAAAGGATACGATACAGGTTTTGTATTAGCCGATGTTGTTAAAGAATATATTCAGAGTTTAGGAACTATTGAAAATTACGATAATACAAAGAGAGTTGTTGTTGAGAAATAGTAATTATAACCCCTTCTAAAAACAGAAGGGGTTATTTTTTTGGCGATTTATTATAAATATTTTGTTAAAAATCTTTTGTTGTCAGACTGTAATAATTAAAGTGTTTGTTTGTAATAATAAAGGTATATACTATAAGAGAAATCACACGTAGTTACAAAGGGTAACACGGAGAAACATGGAGGAAAACATGAGAGGAAAAGTTAAATGGTTTGACGCAAAAAAAGGTTATGGTTTTATTTCTGGTGAAGATGGAAATGACGTATTTGTTCATTTTACAGCTTTAGCTATGGACGGATTTAAGACTTTAGAAGAAGGTCAGGATGTAGAATATGATATTCAAGAAAACGATAAAGGGTTACAGGCAGTTAATGTAACTACTCTCTAATAAAACCAATCAAGCCCCGAAATGGGGCTTTTAATTTATGGTTGACATTTATAAAAAAAAGGTATATAATTAATGTGTCCCTTAAGGGAAAAGAATCACATCCGTAGTTGCAATGGGTAACTCGGTAGGAACATGGAGGAAAGTATGAAAGGTAAAGTTAAATGGTTTGATGCAAAAAAAGGTTATGGTTTCATTTCTGGTGAAGACGGACAGGACGTATTCGTTCATTTCACAGCAATTGCTATGGACGGATTTAAGACTTTAGAAGAAGGTCAGGATGTAGAATACGAAATTGAAGAAAACGAAAAAGGATTACAGGCTAAAAACGTTAAAGCTATCTAATAAACCAATAAGCCCCGAAATGGGGCTTTTTTATTTTTCAATTTTCTTTTCAACATATTTGCTTGTAATTGCTTTTAATAAACTTCCGTAGCTCATTTTAAATTTTATTGTATCCCCAAGTTTATATTGATTATCCGATTCAGTTAAATCTACAATGGTATGATCGCTGCTTGAATGAAGCACCTCAATTTTTTCATCAAGAGGTATTAATCCATCTGGCGATATGTCTTGTTCTCCTATAGCCAGTATGGCTTTTAATCTTTTTCCTTTATCTTCAAAAACAGGTTTTCTTCCAAATGCATCAAACCCTATTTCTCCCACCGGTACCGATGGTTTTTCTTTTAGTTCAATTATTTGTGCTTCTAATATAACTGTATCCTGCCTGTTTCCGGGTACGTTTCTATTATTTGTCACATCAGTTCCACAAATTATAGATTCTCCCAATCTAAAATGATTAATTCCTTCTGGTAATTTCCCACTTTCTATTAATGGTAATGCTGCACTATTTCCACCAGAAATTATTTCCAGTTTTCTGTTTAATATTTCTTCTATTTCATTTTTAATTTCCAATAATATATTCATATTTTCAATACTCGGCAATACTCCTCCAAAACATCCAAGGTTTGTACCAATTCCTTTTAAGCATATGTTGCTAAATTTTTGAGCTGAAACTATTTCACTTACCGCATTTTCATACCATACTCCTTCTCTCAAATCCCCTACATCAACCATATATACTATATCTTGAATTTTGTTTTTTTCTTTTGCAATTTCATTTAGCCACTCCACCGTTTTTAATTCAGATACAAGTGTAATATCTACATTTTCAACAACCAATTCCAATTCAGATTTCATGGGGATCCTCAGCATTATAAATTCAGCATTAATCCCATTTTTTTTCATATGTATTATGTTTTGAATTCTTGAATCACCTATTGAGGTTATTCCTGCTTTTAGCATTGCTTGAGCTACTTCAATATTTCCAGAAACTACTTTTGTAACTCCTGTAATTTTAATTTTTCCACTATCACAAAGTTTCTTTAAATTTTTTGCATTATGTTCTATTCTGTCAGGATAGATATGAAGTACAGGATACAAGATCATTCCCCCTTTAAATCTTTTATATTTTCTGCCGAAAGACCAAAACATTCTTTTTCTGCATTTCCATATGGTTCTATATGTATTACTATATCTCTAATATCATTATTTCTATTCTTTATGTTTTTTTCAAGTTTTGCACATATTTCATTGGCTTTTTTTACTGTCATATCTGGTGGAAGTTCTAAATGCATATCTACAAAAATTTTATGCCCAAACTTTCTTGCACGTACTTTATGAGGGTTTCTGGCACATTTTAATTTTTCTGCTTCAATTATAACATCATTATATATTTTTTTTAATTCTTGTGAGCTTTCCATAAATTCATTGGATGATTCCATAAATTGTTCAAAACCTGTTTTGAATATCATAAATGAAACGCCTATTGCAATTAGTGGATCCAACCACCATATTTTTGTAAAATATAATATTCCTATTCCAATTAAAACAGATGATGAGGTCAATATATCATTTCTCATATTTAATGCATCAGCAATAATAGCATTACTATTTATTTTTTTTCCAATTGATAATCTATATTTGTATAAAATATATTTTGTAATTACAGAGATAAATGCCACTATAACAACATAAATTATATTTTCTATGATGATTTCCTTGTTTATTAGTCTTTTTAGTGAATTTATAAAAACTTCAAATCCTGCATATATAATAACAAGCGAAACAACTTTTGTTGCAATAGTTTCTGCTCTTTCGTGACCATATGGATGTTCAATGTCTGGAGGACGATTTGAAATCTTACCGGCAATTAATGTCATAAATGAAGTTAAAATATCTGTTGCTGTGTCAAATCCATCTGCCAGAATTGCCATACTATTAGTAAAAAATCCTATTAATATTTTTAATATTGCCAGCAATGCATTTGTAATTATCGAAATCAACGATGATTTGGTAGATAATTTTTCTCTTTTTATATAATCCATATTTTCACTCCTATGTGAGCAGTATATTAATGGATTTTTTCAGCAATTTATCTTCAACTTTTATTCCTAAATCTGTATCTGGTTTATTTAAACCATGAAAGTCACTTCCAGCTGTTATGTATAATCCTGTTTCAACAGCTATTTCCCTGAACATTTTTATTTCTGAAACTGTATGATTTGAATAATATACTTCTATTCCCCATAATCCATATTTTTTTAATTCTAAAATAACTTTTTTTAATTCAGTATAAGATAATTTTAAAGATTTCGGATGAGCAATTACAGGAAAACCTCCAGCATTCTTTATCAATTTTACAGCTTCTTTAGGATCTATTTTTTCTTTTGGTACATACCCTATTTTTCCATCTCCCAGATATTTATCAAATGCTTCATCTCTATCTTTTACATATCCTTTTTTTAGTAATACTCTGGCAAAATGTGGTCTTCCAATAACGTCTCCTTTTGCTTCTTCTTCCACTTCTTCTAATGTGATATTAAAACCAAGACTGTTTAAACGTTCAATCATCAATTTATTTCTGTTTTTCCTGAATATCTGAACCTTTTCCAATGTTTTGTTTAATGCGTCATTATCTAAATCTATTCTATATCCCAATATATCAAACATATTTTTAAATTTGCAGCTAATTTCAAGTCCTGTTATATAATTAACTTTATGTTTTTCTGCATAAAATATAGCTTCCTTCTGGGCATTAATATTATCATGATCTGTTATAGAATACAGTTCTAATTTTTTTTCTTTAGCTTTTAAAATTAATTCTTCTGGTGTATATGTCCCATCTGAAAAAGTGGAGTGCGAGTGTAAATCCAGTAACATAAATAACCTCCCTATAATAATTTAATGCGGGCAAACTGCCCGCATTAAGCGAGAATATCAAGCTTTTGACCACTATACATTTCCCCAACAATTCTGACTAATTTTCTAGTTAACCCATCCTGTTTGTAGACTATTGCATTTAGAAGTTTTTCGAAATCTTTTGATGTTTGCTGTACTGATGATGATATCGCTGCTCTCGGTTGCCTCGAAATTACCTGAGGTGTATATTGATATGAAACACCACTTACAGGATTAATCATATTATCACCTTCTTAAGGTTATGTCATATTATATATCGACTATATACACAATTTTTTTAATATTATATTGTCTAAAAAGTCATATTATAATCCAAGTTCATCAGCAATTTGCTTCATCGATTCTATAGATATTTCAAAAAATCTATTTAATTCTATTCCTATTTCTTCTATTTTTCTTATGTTTTCTCTATTTGCACCAGCTGCAAATGATTTATCTTTGAATTTCTTTTTTAATGATTTTACTTTTAATCCTTCTATCTTTTTTTCAGGTCTTACCAATACTGCTGCTATTATAAGACCAGATATCGGATCTGCTGAATATAATGAATAATCTAATTTCGAATTAAGTTCTGCGTGTTCGTTATGTGCCAGTATTGCATTTTTTTCTTCTTCACTTAATTCATTTTCTAAAAGTTCCACTGTTTTTTTAGCATGCTTTTCTGGATTGTCTTTTGTATATTCATAATCCAAATCATGCAATATACCTATTATTTCCCATCTCTCACTGTTTTCACCCAATTCAGTTGCAAGACCTTTCATTATAGCACCAACCGCTATACAATGTTTAATTAAATTATCATTTTTTACATGTTTTTTTAATAATTTTATAGCATCATCTCTTGTCATTCCTCATTCCCTCCATAATATAACTGACAGGTCCTCCATCCAAATAGCATTTTTATACCTTCATAAAATGGTAAATCTATTGCAAAATCATATCGTACTCCTTCTTTTGACTCTAATCTTTGAATTATATTTTTTAGTTTCTGGAAAACACCCGGCCCATATAATTTTGCTACTTTTCCATTTTTTATTGGTTCCATTGTAAATGTTTTTAATCCTTTTACATGAGAATCATTTGGGAAAAATACTATTCTAACCTCACCAAACATTTCTGAAATTTCTTCAAAACTTTTATTTGCCATTTCTTCATTATTATAATTATAAAAACCTAAGAAACTAATTATGGATTGTTCTGGTAATTTCATTTCTGTTTCAAATCTTCCAGATGTTTCATATTCAAAAGCTTCCAACACCTTCCAGTATTTACAATAATCTGGAGGTACATTTGCTTTCATTTTCGAGTATCTTAATAAACAATTGGCACATGGAATATTGTTTTCAAAATTTTTTCTCATTTGATAGAGCTTATCGCCTTCCTGGGATAAATAGTGAAGATATCCTTGATATATAGAAGCGACGTATTTTACTTTACCTTGTAAAAATACTTTACTTAAATATTCTTTTGCTTTTACATAATCTTTATTGTATAAATGGATTACGAAATAAAGCAACGGATCGTTTGAGCTTCTTGCTGCTTCTTCAATTGCTTTATACGCTTTAATATAATGACCATTATACACAGCATTCATTGCAAGCAATAAATTTGTGTATTTGTTGTTGGGAAATCTCTTTACTGCCGTTTCTGCAAAATCATATGCATCCTTTTCTTTAAGAAAGAATTTGGCCATACCAAGATTAAAATAATCCTCAGGAAATGATGGATTATCTATTAGTTCTTTAACCTCATCAAATTCTTCTCTTAATAAATGCACCACTGCAACCTGATTTACATAAGAGCTTTTTGGTTTATTTGCAAGTAATTTTTCTATATGCCGTGCCAGTTCTAAATTGTTGTTTTTGAAATCGTAAAGATTTAGATCAAATATTGTCTGAACATCATCAATAGGCACAGATATGTATTTTATTTCTATTTTTGCCCGCTCTACAGTTTTCTGTTTTTTCTTTTCAATATTAATTCCTTTTTTTCTTAAATCCTTTTCAAATTTCTTTTTTAATTTCATTAAAGCTTTTAAGTTGTCAGGCATATTATCCATTTCTAATCACCTTTCTTCCCATTTTAAAACTGTAATATTCTGACTTTCCAATTATAACATGATCTGATAATTTTATTCCAAGCAATTCTCCACTTTTTTCGAGTTTATTCGTTATTTCATAATCCATAATGCTTGGCTCACTATCTCCAGATGGATGATTATGAACTATCAAAATTGATACTGCATTGTTTTTTATTGCTGTTTTGAAAATATCCCTTGGATGTAAAATAGAACTATTTACCGTGCCAATACTAATTGTGTCTATAGAGATAGGGTTTAGCTTGCTGTTTAATGATATGCATTTTACTACTTCTTTATCGAAAAAAATCATTTCATCATATAATAATTCATATACTTTATCCGGAGAATCTAATTTTAAATTTTCTTTTTCCAATGCTTTTTTGTGAAATCTTATTCCAAGTTCAAAAACCGCTTTTAACGTTATTGCTGTAACCTCACCAACACCATTTATTTTGCATAAATCTTCTATATTCATAAAAAACAGGTCTTTTAGAGAATATTCATTTGAAATCTCTTTTGAAATTTCAAATACATTTTTCTCTTTTGTTCCCTTTCTTATTATTATAGCTAATAATTCATCAATAGTCAAATTTTTTGGACCATATTTTAATAACTTTTCTCTTGGTAATTCAGTATTCATTAAAAACTCCTTTTTTATATAGATGTTTTTCATATAAATACCAAAATATTTTATTTAATGGTAACCCCATAACATTATAATAATCTCCATTTATTTTTTCTACAAAGACTCCACCAAAATCCTGAATTCCATAACTTCCTGCTTTATCCAATGGTAAATAATTATCTATATAATATTTTATCATTTCTTCTGGTAATTTATGAAAAAAAACCTCTGTTATATCATATGTTGTATGTATTTCTGATAATGTTCGAAAGGTTATTCCTGTTATTACTTCATGTTTTTGTCCTGAAAGCATATTCAAAATATTATATGCATCCTTTTTATTTCCAGGTTTTCCCAATATTTTATTTTTAAAAGCCACAATTGTATCTGCGGTTATCAATAGTTCATTTTCATATATTTTTATATCTTTCGATTTTTTAAGGCTTAATTCTTTAACATATTCAATTGGATTATCTTTTTCACTGTATTCTTCTATATTTGACACTCTTATTTCAAATGATAATCCCAATTTTGACAATATTTCTTTTCTTCTTGGTGATGATGAACCCAATATTATTTTCATTTGTTTACACTCCTAAATGCTGATTTTACTACAAAAGCATTTGCCATTGCAGAAAATGTTCCAAATAATACCATTTGAGGAAGATACCAAAATATCCCCACTGATTTTACAATGAATAACCAGCCTATTATAACCTGGGTTAAATTATTGAATATCGCTCCTGATTCACTAATTCCTATTATACCAAATATTTTCGTTTTTATTGCAACATACATAATTAATGTTGCAACCAAACTTCCGGATATTCCCATAAAAAATGTTGGACTTAAGAATTTACCTGAGAGTAATGATCCCAAAATATTTTTAAAAATAGCTATATAAAGGCCATTTATCAATATTCCATCATAATTCAAAGAATATAATATTGCAAAATTCGAAAATCCCCATCGTGCTCCTGGTAAAGGTATCGGAAAAGGAACAAGAGTTTCTATATAATAAACTGCTGAAGATAATGCGGTTAATATTGCTAATCTTGGAAGGTTGTTTTTTACCATGAAATTATATCAACTCCTGTATCTTTTTCTTTTCCGATTGGTTTTACAACAACTTTGTTAGGAAGACATATAATTTCCTGCGATGCATTATCCACCCAACCAGTATGTTCGCAAAGTTTTAATGAACAATCTGATTCTATAACCCTTACTTTCTCACCGTTATAAACTACTTTCAATTTATAATCACCTTTATTATCATAAACAGCATATGTTCCTGGTTTTGTTATTTTAAATAATTCTTTTCCTTCTAAATAAACTTCTACACCTTTCAAATCATTTTTTAACATATTTTGCAAGATCATAATTCCAGAAACTATTATTAATATAATTAAAACAAATATTATATCCTTTTTCATTTTTTTCTCTCCAATTTTATTTTTCTTCTTTTAGATAATAGTCAAATCCTGTTGTTTTAATGATTTTATCATCAGATGTTATGCCGTAAATTTGTATTCCATACCTGGTCATTGAATTTAGTCCTATTAGTTTGTCACCAAGTATAAATATAGCTGTTGCCATTGCATCAGCTTTCATTGCGTTATCAGAGATTATAGTAACACTTTTATAATAGTTAACAGGATACCCTGTCTTTGGGTCTATTAAATGATGATATCTTACTCCATCTTTTATAAAAAACCTTTCATAATTTCCAGAAGTTACTATAGCCCCTTCTTTTAAATATACCTTTTCTTTTATATCATAAGGTCCTTTATCTGGGTCCCTTATTCCTATAGACCACGCAAATCTTCCAAATTTAGGACCAATTATTCCTATATCTCCACCGGCATCTATAAACCCTGTTGCATTTTTATCAAGATCTTTGATTTTTCTAATTGCCATATCAACTGCATATCCTTTAGCAATACCGCCTAAATCGATTTGAGTTTTTCCATTTAATAAAGTTATTTTGTTTCCATCTATTTTAATAAATTTATAGCTCACTCCATCAAGAACATTATTTATTTCATCCTGTGTAGGAACCCTTTTTTCTTTATTTATATCATCAAATCCCCATAATTTTATTATTGCACCAACTGTCGGATCAAAAGCACTTCCTGTTAAATCCGCATAATTTATCGCAGCTTTAATTAAAAACAATGTCTCTTTATCTGCAATAATACTTCTTTCTTTATTTAATTTGAAAATTACACTACCTTCAATATTTTTGCTGAATTTCCTTTCTATTCGCTTCATCTCATCAAAAGCTATATCTGCTAATCTTTCGGAATCTATTTTACTGCTTGCAACTACAACATTAACCCATGTCCCTAATGCAAAATCCTTTTTTTCGTAATACTTTGGCAAAGGTTTATGAAATATTAAAAATATGGTTAATACTATAGCTATAATCAATATTGAAAAGTATAATATGCTTTTGTTTTTTAAAAAAATATCGGTATTTCTTTTAAGCAATGTTTGCACCTTCCTTTGTCATCTATATTCTGTATTTTTATATTATATCCTTCTCTTTTTATTATTAAGTTTCCGCATTTTGGACAATATGTGGATTCGTAGCTTTTATCCCAAACATTACCTAAATAAACATAATTCAGGTGTTTTCTTGCTATTTGATATAATTCCTTTAAAAAAAGAATATCAGTGGAAGGTTTATTATATTTGTATATAGGATAATATCTGCTTAAATGTAGTGGTATATCTTTTGAGATTTCACCTAACCATTTAAATAAATCTTCCAATTCCATTTTATTATCATTACCTTCAGTTACAACTAATGTTGTCACTTCTGTATGTATTTTGTTTTTTATGAGTATTTTTATATTTTCCATTACCGGCTCTTTTTTTCCACCAATTATTTTTTTATAAAATTCATCATTAAAACCTTTCAAATCTATATTTACTGCATCTATATAAGGCAATAATTTTAATAAAGGTTCTCTGTTTATATATCCATTTGTTATGAGAATTGTTTTGATATTATTTTCTTTTAATTTTTTAGCTGTATCATATACATACTCATACCATACAATGGGCTCTGAATATGTAAATGCAACCATATCCATATTTTTTTTCACAACTATATCTACCAATTCTTCAGGGGATATTTTATATATACTATATGGATGTATTTGTGAAATTTCAAAATTTTGACAGAATGCACATTTAAAGTTACAACCCCATGTACCTATGGAAAATACTTTTTTTCCTGGATAATAATGAAATAATGGCTTTTTTTCTATTGGATCAATATTTAAAGCTGTTATTTCTCCATAATTTAATGTATATAAAACTCCAACAATATTTTTTCTCACTCCACAAATGCCTGTAGAATTTTCTTTTATTATACAATTATGAGGACATAACGAACATTTTACTATATTATTTTTATATTTTTCATAAAACTGAGCTTTTTTAATAGGATTTTTTTTCATACTTTCACCCGAGTATTACACACCTGCGGTGGGCTCGCGCTTTCGCTCTGCGCTACCTGCTAAAAGTATCTTTCTACTGTAAATTTATATATGTCATATGGTTCTGAGTATATTCCAGCTTTTAATTTTGCTATTCTTAATTGTTCTTCAACAGTATCAACACCATCTATAGCCGGAAGTAATACTCCTTTCTTCCAACCACTAACAACAATTATTCCGTAAATTTCTGGATCTAATTCATCTATTGATTCCACATATTCTGGCTCACTTAATACATCGACATTTATCATGAGACTATTTAATTCCTCCACTGTTACAGGTGAAAATCTATAATCCCGTGTAGCTGCAGCTATTCCATTTTCTCTTATTTCTATCGCCAGGTTTTCATATACCGGTTCTATTGTTCCTATACAACCACGTAATTCTCCATTTAATTTATGCAATGTAACAAAACACGCAGCTTTTCTTGTAAGCAATTCTTCTGGTAAATCTTCTTTTAATTCTATTTTTTGTCCATGTTTAACAAAATTTTCTATACACTCTATCGCCCATTTCACATAAGGATGATTACCCTCCATCTTATCACCCGCTTTTTAAATATTATATAGGCTGTCTAAAAAGTCTAAAATGAAATGAAGGCTCGAAGATTGCCCTTAAAATTATGAATGGAAGCCGTCAAAAAAACAGGACGTTTTTTTGAGTGAAGCTTTTTCATGGATGAAAAATCGATGCGACGGCTGAGAATGAATAATTTTAAGGATTAGCAATCGAGCTGCCTGAGTGAATTTGACTTTTTAGACATTCTATATGATATAATACTTTTTTTATTTTAAACACACGCTCATTTTTGCCATGTTTTTCCAGAGTATTTAAAAATTTTGAATTTCTTTCAGCAATTGCTACTGCTATTAAATTTTTTTCTTTATCTATCAGCGAAATAAATTCTCCTTTTTTAAATTCTTCATATTTTTCAACATGTTCTAAAAATATATGATTACCGTTTAATGCCCTTTGAATTCCCTTTTCATTTAATAATACAGATGGAAATGAAAGCATTTCAAAAAGAGGAATTATATCTGAAATATCATCAAGTTTTACGCTATCTTCTATTTTGAATTTACCTATTTTTAATCTTCTCAGCTCCATAGTTACAGCGCCTATTCCAGATTTATAACCTATATCCATTATTAATGACCTTATATATGTTCCAGATGATACCTCACATTCAAATTCAAATGTCCCATTTTCAGAAATTTTGATGTTTTCTATACTGTAAATTTCCACTTCTTTTGGTGGCATCTTGATTATTTTCCCTTCACGTGCAAGTTCATATAATTTTTTTCCATTGTATTTCCTTGCTGAATACATAGGTGGAACCTGCATATACTTTCCTTTAAAGGATAATATAATTTCTTTTAACTTTTCTATATGTATTTTTTCAGGATTATATTTTTCTTTTATTTCACCTGTTATATCATATGTATCAGTGATTATTCCTAATTTTGCTTTTACATAATACTTTTTGTTTTGATGCTGAAGGTATTCCAATAATTTTGTTCCTTTATTAATTCCCAAAATCAACAACCCTGTGGCGAAAGGATCAAGTGTTCCTGAATGTCCTACTTTTTTTGTAGAGAAACGTTTTCTTATTATATCTACAACATCATGCGAGGTAATACCTGCAGGTTTATCTACCAATAAAAAACCATCATTCATTATTTTCACCTTTATCCGTTTTTTTCGATATTTCATTTAAAAGCTTATGTATTTTTATACTTTCCTCCAATCCTTTATCTTTATGAAATCTTATTTCTGGAACTTTATACATTCTTATATTTTTAGCTATTAGATTTCTGAAAAAACCTTTTGCTTTTGTTAATACATTTATTATTTCATCAATTTCTTCATTTAACACTGAAACATATATGTCTGCAAATGATTTATCGCGTGACAATTCTACCCTTGTTATTGATATTATTTTACCCTGTAGCTTTGGATCTCTCAAATTATTTATATTCATGTTTATTAATTTTAATATCTCTGATTCAATCATTTCTTTTCTAAATTCTTTAGCCATCCTTATTCTCCTCCTCTGAATCTTCTTCTGAACCTTCTATAAATGCATCAAGATTTATAAAGTCATTTGATTCGCTTAATTTTTTTTCTAAATTATTTAAATAATTCAAAAATTTCTTTGAGGTCATATCAAATTTGTTCCATACAACATCTGATGGGACAGGGATATCATAACATCCAGAATATCCATAATATATGGAATTTATAGCCATATTTGCAAGATGTACTATATATACATTCATTGAAAATGAATCTATCTGGAGTTTTTCAGGTGTATCATGAAATTCTGCTGTATATATTACATTTTCAGCCAAATTCCAATTTTCAAATAATATTTTGCCAAGTGTTTGATGTGTCATTACATTTAACATATCTTCTGCTTTTGAAAATGAAACTTTCTTATACTCTGCAACATTTAATATCATCTCTACTGTTTCAGGAGTTATTATACCCATTACCATTTTACCAAGATCATGTAACATCCCGCTTAAAAAAATCTCTTCTTTATCTGGATAATTAATTATCTGTGCAAGCTGTTCCGATGCTATGGCAACAGCTATACTATGTTGCCAGAATTTTTTTGAGTCGAGAAAATCAAATTCTCTTCTAAAAAAAGAATCTGCAACAAATATTCCTAAAGCCAAATTTCTGACCGTTTTAAAACCCAATATATTTATTGCCTGTGATACTTTTGTTATTTTTCTTGGTAATGCATAATATGCTGAATTACTTAATTTCAATATTTTTGCTACCAATGGTGGAGATTGTAAAACTGCCCCCTCAAGTTCTTTAGTATTTGATGAAGGATTTGAAGCTATATCCATTATTCGTTTTAATATAAAATCTGGTGTTGGTAATTCAGAGATTTTTTTTATTATTTCTTTCATTGATGGTGCCATAATTATCACTATCCTTTTTTAAACTCTATATAAAACCTTGTTCCTTTACCTTCAACACTTTTCAACCATATTTTTCCGCCCTGAATTTCAACTAATTCTTTAACAACAGATAAGCCTATTCCTGTTCCAGAAATTTCATAGGTTAATGATGAATCAACTCTATAGAATTTTTCAAATATTTTTTCATGATGCTCTTTAGCTATACCTATACCATTATCTTCTACTAATATCAATACTTTATCTTTTTCATCTTTTACCGTTATTTTTATAAATCTCATATCTTTTCTCTTATCAGAATACTTTATCGCATTATCTATTAGATTAGACAGAATTTGTTTTAATCTTGTTCTATCTAAGTTTACAATTATCTTTTCTTTTGGTAAAACTCTATACATTTTTACTCCATTTATTTCAGCTTTATTTTTATTCGACAAATATATCTCTTCAATTAAATCATTTATGGAAAATTCTTCTTTTTTTATATTTATTGTCTTCATTTCTAATCTTGAAAAATCAAGTATCTCATCAAGTAAATTTTGAAGATGGTTTGCTTCATTTAATATTGTCTCCATAAAATCTTTAAGCGTTTCCATATCAAGTATTTCAAGACTATCAACAATTGATTCAGAATAAGCTTTTATTGCAGCAAGAGGTGTTCTCAATTCATGAGATACAGTTGATAAAAATTCTGTTTTCATCTGATCTAATTTTTTTAATCGTTCTAATTCCTTTGTACCAGTAATATCAGAGATAATGACCAGATAATTTTCATTATTAGTTTTTAAAAAATCAAGTGATAAAAAATGCTCTTTAAATTCAAATTCTTTCGTGATTTTTTCTCCTGCAATTTCTAAATTTATCAATTCATTTTTTATAAATTTTATTAATTCTTCACCGTATTCTTTTTCAAAATTATCAAAATTTGAGTTGGTAAAAATCTTTTTATATTCATGATTAAATACTGCTAATCCACTAATCATAGAATTTAAAATCTGATTTAAAAAATCTCTATTCTTTTCCACTTCTTCATTTGTTTTTAAAATTTCTTCATATAATTCAAGATTTTCAATAATTGTTGCTGTTAAAAAACTCATAATATTTAAAAAGAGCATTATTTCATTTGATATTTCTTCAACATCTGTTTTACATATATATAATAACAACAACTTTTGAGATTTTGAAAAAGGTAATATCAATGCATTTTCTCCATTTTCTAATGTGAAAATAGAAATTTTTAAAGATTTAGCTGCCCAAACAGCTAAATCTTTGATTTCATCTGATATTTCCTTTTCATTAATCTCAATATAATCACTATTATGCGGTTTTAAAAAAAATTCTTCATTTATTGGTACAACTCTATTCACTATAGAATGTATAGACTTTTCAAGCTGAGATAAATTGTTTAAAGAACTTAATTCCATTACAAGGTCGGAAATTTTGGAATATGTTTCAATCACCATATTTTTGGGTATTATATCTTTTGATGCCATTTTTCACAACCTTTCAACACTTCGGGTAATAATAAGGTTAGCCTTAGTATTTAGAAAATTATTCATTATAACATCGCCTTTTTTAACAGGAGCTTCAACTTCTAATTTTTCTATTATTTTCATAGCTTCATCAAATAATCTCAATGGTATAGCTTCAGATGTTTTTACAGAGGCCAGCAAATATTTCCCATTTTTTACTTTTACACTTGTTACTAAAATTCTATGTGGGTCACTTATTTCTTGAATAGCATACTCTCTACCTCTGGGGCATTTGTTTCCAGAAACTTCCAATATTTTTAGTTCTTTTGTGTATTCGATTTTAACTTTACAACCTAAGGGACATCTTACACATGTAAGTTCTTTAACCAAGTTTTGAGATGAGCTCATCTGCCATCACCTCTATTTCATTTATATTTTCATCAAAAGGTTTTATCTTTATTACAACCATTTCGGGAGGTCTTGCTTCATTTTCTATTACTTCTATCCCAAGCGGCTCTACCTTTATACTGGCTCTATCAAAAACCTTTGATACTCTTATATATAAAGTTGATTCCTGGGTTGGATCAATATATAACGGATGAATAATTCCTATATTTTCACCTTTTCTTACTTTAACTTTTTTCCCCTTTTTATATTCTCCCTTTGCATATAATGCTGCATATTTCCCAGCTTTTTCTCCTTCTTTTGCAACATAATCAACCAGGTCAAATATTACAGTACAATTACCAGCTGCAAATATCCATTCTTCACTTGTTTGATTTGTATTTGAAACAAGAAATCCTGGATCAGCTTCAACAAAATCTACAGGTTTTGTTTGTGGAATAAGTCCTACAGATGTTATTAATGTATCAACTTCAAACTCTTTTTCTGTACCTGGTATTGGATCCCATTTATAATCAACTTGTGCAGCTATTACTTTTTCCAGTCTTCTATCTCCTTCAATAGCTGTTACAGTATGAGATAAATATAATGGTATGTTGAAATCAGTCAAACATTGTTGAATATTTCTCTCTAATCCACCTGGATATGGCATAATTTCTAGAACAGCTTCTACTTTTATACCTTCTAAGGTTAATCTTCTTGCCATTATCAATCCTATATCTCCAGAACCTAGAATTACAGCTTTACTACCTGGTTTTAAGTTTTCAAGATTTATAAATCGCTGTGCAAGTCCTGCTGTAAATACACCAGTTATTCTTTTTCCAGGAACAGGTAATGAATTAAAATGTCTTTCTCTTGCTCCAGTTGCCATAACCAAAGCTTTCATTTCAATTTCATGTATTCCCCTTCTATCCACAAAAATTATTTTTTTGTCTTTTTTTACTTCCAATACATAAGTACCATATAATATTTCTATATCTTCAAGCTTTTCTTTTGCAAGTTCTTTGAATTCAGGACCTGTTAAATCACGTTTAAAATATTGAAGACCAAAACCGTTGTGTATACACTGATTTAAAACACCACCGGTGTCTTCATCTCTTTCCAATAATATAACGTTTACTCCCTCTTTTTTAGCTCTATATGCCGCTGCCATTCCAGCAGCACCACCACCAATTACAACTACATCTGTTTTATATTTCATATTCTCACCTTCGCATTCACAATCCATGTTCCATCTTCATTTTGAGTTATTTCTCTTGGATCTCTGTTGGTATATTCTGCCAGTATCTTTAAAATCTTTGCTGTACAAAAACCTCCTTGGCATTCCCCAAAAGATGCTCTTGTCATAAACTTAATATCATCTAACGTTTTTGCTCCATTATTAATGGCATCTATTATTTCTTTTTTTGTAACCTTATTACAATGACACACCATTTCTCCTGCATCAGGATTTTGTTGTATTATCTCATTCCATTTTTCCCTTTCAATATGAACCAAATGCGGTGTTCTTTCAATTTTTGATATATAATTTTCCCTTTTATACAGATTCAAGCCTATTTTTTCCTGTATTAAATATTCAACTACATATTCAGCTATTGCGGGAGCAGCAGTCAAACCCGGCGATCTTATTCCTGAAACATGTATAGCTCCACTTTTTCCAACGTTAATATAAAAATCTTTTTTATCTGTTTCAGGTCTTAATCCTGCAAATGTTTTTACAAGATGTCTCCTAAAATTAAGATTGGGTACTAATTTCATTCCTTTTTCTCTTATTTCATTTAATCCATCTTTCGTTGTAGCGGTATCGTTTTTCGATACTACTCTATTTGCATTAGGACCTACCAAATATCCTCCATCAACTGTTGGCAATACAAGACATCCTTTTGAAATTCCAGTTGGTACAGGAAATATTACAGAATTAACATATTGATAGTCTTTTGATAGTAAAAAGTATTCACCTTTTACTGGAAATATTTCAGGAACTTCATCACCAAACATTTTAGCTATTTCATCGGCATATAATCCTGCTGCATTTATAACTAAATCTGCAAAATATTCTGATTTATCCTGAAATTTCAATAAAAACTTACCATTTTTCTTTTCAACTTCTACCAATCTTTTTTTTATTAAAGTTCTTC
This sequence comes from Marinitoga sp. 1197, assembly GCF_001021165.1. Taxonomy (NCBI): domain Bacteria; kingdom Thermotogati; phylum Thermotogota; class Thermotogae; order Petrotogales; family Petrotogaceae; genus Marinitoga; species Marinitoga sp. 1197. Next base: position 14,324 of record NZ_AZAY01000002.1, on the reverse strand, counting down.
CACCATTAACCCTTACAGATTTAGCTGCTTGTATTGCTACTATCCATGGATCAAAAATACCTGCTATTTCACAAAACAACGATCTTTTTGCTTTAGGATTTATGTTTTTTTCCATTTCTAGTAATTCCAATTTCTCAATAATTCGAATCTCTTTTACACCATTTTTTTCCGCCTTTTTAAGGAGGTTGTATATATATTTTGTTTCTTCATCTTCAATGGCAACAACATGAGAACCTACTCTTTTCAAATCAAAATTCAAATCTTTCTGTAATTGAGTATATAATTGATTTCCTTTGTAACATAATTGAGCTCTCAAGCTTCCTGGTGGATCATCATATCCTCCATGTAATATTGCAGAATTGGATTTTGTTACACCCATTCCAAAATTCGTTTTTGCCTCGAAAAGCCATACGTCTTCTACATATTTATTCAATTCTCTGGCTATAAGCGTGCCTACAATTCCCCCTCCTATTACAGCAATCAAATTAATCACTCCTTCATATCTATAATTAGGACGTCCAAAAAGCCAAATTCACTCAGACAGCTCGATTGCTAATCCTTAAAATTATTCATTCTCAGCCGTCGCTCAAACAATACATCGTGTATTGTTTCGCTCAAAATTACATCCATGTAATTTTGACGGCTTTCATTCATAATTTTAAGGGCAATCTTCGAGTCTTCGTTTCATTTGAAACTTTTTAGACACACTATATCTATAATTTTTAATTCTTCGGATATTTTATAAATATAATCTGTATAAAGTTTTATTTTTTCTATTTTTTCTGTAAAATATCTATAATTAATCAAGTGAAAGTCTGTATCATATATATATATTTCATTATTTATAGTCAAAAAAGCTATTTTCTTTTTATATACGCTGTAATCAATTATTCCAGAAAAATTCAATTCTCTATCAAAATATAATATATTATTTTTATAATTAAATTTTATTAGTTTATCTGCGGATAAGATAATAAGTGTTTTATTATCATTATATATTATTTTTTTTGGTTTTTCCAGATTTTTTTGATAATATATTTTGAATTTTTTATTCATTAATAGTATCTTACTTTTCATCAATAATATTATTGAATTTTCATTTGCTGAAATTGATGCAAACTTTCCTATAATACGCTTTTTTAAGAATGGATAATATGGATTTGTTATATCAAAAACTCTAAGAGATTCTCCATCTACTATGTATAATAATAATTCTTTATCTTTTTTTTCTACGAAAAAATCCAATATATTTTTAATGTCAATTTTAGAAGTAACTCTTCCTGTTTTATGTATAATATCTATACCATTTTTTGTTTTTAATATAATAAAATTTTCATATTTTTGAATTTTTTCAATTTTATATTCAGAATTATATAATAAAGTTTTTTCTATATAATCTCCATATGTTTTTATTTTATAGATTCTGTTTTTAATACTCATAATGAATTCATGTGGCTTTGTTGAAAATATATATGGTCCAAATATATATTTGTTATTAAATTTATCCTTTAGTTTCAAATACCACTTATATTTTGTACCTGGAGATAGATTCATAATATATGTATTTGTATTTATCTGCTTATCAATAACTTTGATATCGTTTTTGTATAAAATAAATTCAATATTATATTTTATAGAATAATCTATTTTCCAACTAAATTTTACATTTTTTGAATCTATATTGTATTGAAAATTTGGAAATACATCTTTTATTTCTGGTTTTTTTAATTGAAGATAAAATTTAAATATTTCTGATTCTATAATTTCATTATCTGTATAAACTTTTATTTTCCAATAATAATTTTTATTGGGTTTTAATTCTTTTATTGTATATTCAGTTTTCTCACCATTATATATTAATTTTAAGTTTTTTTTATTCTCTCCAAAATATATGCTATAATAGTTCGCTTTTTTATCTAAACTCCACGATAAGGTCAAATTTTTATTATAGTCTATTACTTCAAAGTTGTATGGACTTATTTCCCATATTATATTAGAAAATGCTGTGGATATTAAAGATATAAATATTATTAATAAAAATATCTCTATTATTTTTTTCATTTTAACCTCCAAATATTTTAACCATTAATCAAATTTTTTAATTTCAAAAAATTTGATTCTATATTTAAAAAAGCATCTACAACATCAGGATCAAATTGTGTTCCTTTTCCTTTTCTTATTTCGCTTATTGCAAATTCATGACTTTGAGCTTTTTTGTATACTCTATCTGAAGTAATCGCATCATATGTATCACATAATGAAACTAATCTTGCAGATAATGGAATTTCTTCTTTAATTAAACCATCAGGATAACCTTTCCCATCCCATCTTTCATGATGAAATTTTACCACTTCATATATAATTTTAAAATGTGCAAAATCAAAGCTTTTCTTCATTGCATCTTCTATCATTTTTGCTCCATATATTGTGTGCTTTTTCATTATTTCAAATTCTTCATAGGATAAAGGGCCGGGCTTGGACAATATTTTATCTGTTATCAATAATTTTCCTATATCATGTAATGGAGATGCATGATATAATTCATATAAAAATGAAATATTATTTCCCATATTTTTTATTTTAAAATATTCTTTTGCCAATAATACTGTAAATTTTTGAACTCTTTCTATATGTTTTCCTGTTTCGAAAGATTTAAATTCAGTTATCTTTGTAAGCATTAATATAAATGAATCTTTTATTTCAAGAACATGATGCCTTTCAGCAGCTTTCAATCTGGCTTTCAATTCGTGTATTTCAAATGGCTTTGTCATATAATCATCTGCACCAAGATTCAGAGCTTTTACAATGCTATCGGTATCTTCAATACCACTCAATACAATAATATAAGGTTTTCTTTCAATAAAACTTTTCGATATCTTCTCAAGAACAGAAAAACCATCTATTCCCGGCATTTTTAAATCTAATATAATAAAATTAGGAATATTATTATTTTCCAAAGAAAAAAATGAATCTCCATGTATTATCAGATCAAGAACTTCTCTTCCATCAGATGCTTGAATTACATCATAACCCCATCTTTTAAGTAATCTAACTAAACTATTTCTTACGCTCTCCTCATCATCTGCAACTAATACTTTTAACTTAGACATTAAACCACCCCCAAGAGCCAGCTTATAGTATATAGACATTGCTAATGCAGATAAAGATTAAATACGATGACTAATATTCATCGAATATTGATAATAGTTCTTCAAACTCAAAAGGTTTTAATATTATTTTTACATTATATTTTTTTAATTTCTTTTCTACTTCATCTGATAAATATCCTGTAATTACTGTTATTTTTATATCTTTATTGTATTGATTTATAAAATTTACTAAATAATCACCTGTTTTCTCTGGCATCATATAATCTGTTATTATATAATCTATCTCATTATCTTTTTTTATTATTTCTATAGCCTCATCTACAGAAGATGCTTCAATAATTTTAAACTTTTTTTTATTAAGATACTTTTTTATATTTTTTCTCAATCTTTTTTCATCGTCAACTATTAATACTTTAAAACTTTGAATCTTGCTTTTTTTCAACTTTTCTTTAGTATTTTTTAATGGTTTATCCTTATACTGAATAGGTAGTGTAATAACAAAATTAGTTCCTTCATTGAATTTTGAAAATATTTTAATATTGCCATTATGATCTTTTATTATTTTTGAAACTATCGTAAGACCAAGTCCTGTCCCACCTTTTCCTTTTGTAGTAAAAAATGGATCAAATATTTTATCTCTTATTTCATCTGGTATTCCCGCTCCATTATCTTTTATTTCAATTTGTAAAAATGCGTCTTCATTATTTTTTATTATAGAAGTATTTATTTCAATTTTAGGTTTTTCCACCGATTTTACAGCATCACGAGCATTTGTTATTATATTTAATAATACCTGCATTAATTGATTGGAATTACCGTAAATACTTATATCTTCATTAATTGAGTTATTTAACACTAAATTTATGTTTAGAGGAACTCCCTTTTTTATCAGTTTAAATGTAGAATTAATAAATTCTTTAAAATTAAAATATTCATACTTTGTTTTTCCTTTCTTGGAAAAAACAAGCATCTGTTTAATTATATTTTTAGCTCTCTTTATTGCAAGTTCTATATTTTGAATAGACTCATTAATTTCATCAAAATCTTGGGATTCTTTCATCATCTCGACTTCAGTTTTTAATACTGCGAGTATATTATTAAAATCGTGTGCAAAACCACCTGCCATAATACCTATTGTTTCCAATTTCTGACTTTGTATTAATTCTTCCTGTGTTTCTTTTAATTCTTTTATCGTTTCATTAACTCTACTCATCAAATTTTTAAAAGATTCTGAAATTTGGATATTTTCATAAAAAGTTTTTTTTGATATTTTTATATCATTTTCTGGTTTCCACTTACTTCCCCAATTTAAAACGGCTGACATTTCAGATATAAACTCTCTTTTTAATAAAAAAATCAATACAAATGATATTAATAAAAACAGTGTTATATAACGTATATATTTATTTAATAAACCTAATTTATCTTTTATATATTTTAATGATGTTATATAATAAATGTTTGCATCAAATATTTTAAAATATCTATTGGTTATAATATATTGATTTCCCAAAATTTTTTTTATATCCTGTTCATTATTTATCATGGAAAAATCTATAGGTGTTGTATTTAAAAAAACTGTATCTTTTATTGAAAAAAGCACATAGGTTTTTTCTGGAACAAATTTTAATATTTCTTTTTTTATAAATTCATCATTTAAAATCCAGATATAATAACTATCATTGCTATATTTTAGAACAATAGCTATTGCCGGAGAAAAGGAAAAAACAGAAAATGTAAATGGTAATATTTTATATTCATTCACTAACATATTTTGACATATATCTTTTAAATAATTTACGGAAAAACCTTTTTTCAAATACTTTTCGTCTTGTTTTATTATTTCGGTTATAATAAAATTATTATCAAAAACATAAGCGCTTTTTACTGCATCAGCCTTTTGCAATTTCAGATTTAAAAATTCCGGTGTTGTATATAGATCTATTGCGAATATATCTATCCATCTATTAATTAAATCTTTAACGCTTATCTCTGTTAATTCCATTAATTTTTCTCCTTTTTTTATTTCATTATTTATTAAAATGTTCAGAGATATTTTTGAAGATATACTACTTATTGTAAGAAATATAAAAAATACAATTATCAAGAAAATATCAAAAAATGTGCTAAATTTTATATTTTTCATAACAATCACCTTAAAATATTGGTTATATCTATCCATTTATTGTTTTTATATATTCCAAAATACATATGTTTGTCTGTCTCTCCATATTTATCAAATTTTATTGTTCCAAATATGGTTTTAAATGTGTTATTTGTAATAAATTTTTCTATTTTTTCTGGTGATTTGTTTGATTTTTTATATGCCTCATAAAATATTTGTATAATTTCATATCCAAGATATGAATGCAATGCTGGATCTTCATGATACTCTTTATAGTATTTATCATAAAAATCTTTAAAATTATTAGAATAATTAAACGGATAATGAGATGGTAAAATCACATTATTCAAATAGGTTCCTGTAGATATTTCAAGACCTTTACTTCTCGTCCATGGAACAAGAATAATATTAACGTTTTTATTTATAGTTTTTAATTGCTGTATTGTTAACCCTGTTTCGCCTATTAACCCGGCTATAATATATACATTTTGATATTTTTGATTATAATTATTTTTTATTATATCGAGATAATTCTCTTCTTTAAAATTCACTGAAAGTACATTAATTTTCCCTTTAAAATAAGTGGAAAAATATTGTAAAGCTATTTTTGTATATTCTGGATTAGATACGTCTAATATTATATATAAATCGTCTATTTTTCTACTATTTAGAAATTCAGCAATGGATTTTTGCTCTTTTTCTGTATCTTGAATGGTTCTTATTACTCTATCATTTTCATTCTTAAATTTTGGTGCTGTTGCAGATATAACTAAACCTAAAATATTATCTTCCTTTAGTTTTCTATATACTTTATTAAAAGATGTTGATGTTGTTCCAAATATTATATACTTAATCTTTTTATTTTTTAAAAATGTATATGCTTTTTCCATATTATTATTATCCCAACTATCATCAGAAGGAATTATCTCCAATTCATTTCTTAGATTATTTTCTTTTATAAAAAGATTTAATGCATTAATCAATGATTTTCCAGACGATGATGATTTTCCTGAAAGTGCTGTAATAACTCCTACTTTTATAGGTTCTTTATTACATGAAATAATTAATACTATTATAAAAAACACAAAGAAAAACATAATCAATTTCTTTTTCATACTCTTTTCCCCCTGAATTTTTAATAAAATCATTGTTAAATTAATTATAACACAAAAGTTGCTTTTGGATTATATATCCGAAAAAAAATTACTGAAAAAATTTAGTTGTTTTTTTATTTCATGATATAATTCTAATAGAAATAAAAAAACAAGAGGTGAAATATGAGAATTTTAGGAATAGACCCTGGATATGGACGGATCGGATTTGGGATTATCGATAAAGATGGAAATAATTTTAAATTAGTTGATTTTGGGGTAATTGAAACAAATAAAAAATCCGATTTAAATTCCAGATTGTTGGAAATATTTGATGGAATAAATGATCTAATATCAAAATACAGTCCGGACGAATCAGCTGTTGAAAGTCTGTTTTTTTTCAAAAATGTAAAAACAGCTATTCAGGTTGGGGAGGCTCGGGGAGTAATCTTACTCACTTTACAAAAAAATAATATACCTATTTTTGAATATACTCCGTATCAAGTAAAACAGGCTATTACCGGATATGGTCGTGCAGAAAAAGGACAAATTCAAAGAATGTTAAAGGTTGTTTTTAATTTGAAGAAAAATCCCACTCCCGATGATGCAGCTGATGCACTTGCTATTGCTTTTTGCCATGGTAATTATAGAATCATAAAATAATATCTTATATTCTTTGTTTATTAAACATTATGTGATATAATTTTTAAAACAAAATTTTTCAGGAGGATTTAAAGATGAGATCAAATATAGGAATAGATTTAGGAACTGCTAATACTTTGGTATATGTAAAAGGAAAAGGCATTGTTGTTAATGAGCCATCTGTTATTGCCATTGAAAAAGATACAAAAGAAATTTTAACAGTTGGTAAAGAAGCTAAAAGAATGATAGGAAAAACTCCTGCAAATATTATAGCTGTAAGACCTTTAAAAGATGGTGTTATTGCTGATTATAATACAGCTTTAGCTATGTTGAAATATTTTATAAGCTCTTCTGTTGGCTCTTTTACTTTTCTTAAACCAACCGTTGTTGTAGGCGTTCCAACTGATGCTACTGAAGTTGAAAGAAATGCTTTACATAAAGCTACTTTAGATGCCGGAGCTGGAAAAGCATTTTTAATTGAAGAATCCATGGCAACGGCTATTGGAGTTGGATTGAATGTTGAAGAACCTTCAGGAAGTATGGTTGTAGATATTGGTGGCGGTACAACAGAAATTGCCGTAATTTCTCTGGGGAATATTGTTCTTTCAAAATCAATTAGAATTGCAGGCGATGAACTTGATGAAGCTATAATAAGTTATGTAAAGGATAAAACTGGCCTTTTAATTGGCGAAAGAACTGCTGAAAGAATTAAAAAAAGAATCGGAAATACCTGGCCAAATGAAGAATATGATAATGAAGAAATTGAAATTATAGGTCGAGATATTTTATCTGGTCTTCCAAGAAATATTACATTAAAAGGATATGAAATAAGAGAAGCAATTGATAATCCTGTTTTTAAGATTGTCGAACAAATTAAATTAACAGTTGAAGAAACTCCCCCAGAATTATTAACAGATATTGTGATGAAAGGAATTTATTTGTCCGGTGGAGGTGCTTTATTAAGAGGGTTAAAAGAATTAATTGAATATGAAACAAAAATCAAGGTTATTGTTGCAGAAGACCCTTTAACAGCTGTTGCTAGAGGTGCTGGTATGGTATTAGACAAAGTAAAAATACTGGAAAATTTATCGAAATTACAAAAATAATATGTTTAGAAAATTTATATCTTATACTATTATACTTTTATTCATTTCTATAATTTCTACGCTTTATCCTGATATTAATCACATTATATCCAGAGCAAACTATCCTCTGGATATTGTTTTTTTTGAAATTAGAAATAATTATTTATTATTAACAAAAAATGCAAATTATTTAAAAACTCTGGAAAATGCTATTTCAAAAAACAGTAAATCTATATATATAAAAAATATGGAGTTTGAAGTATCCATTGAATTAATTCCTGGAATTTTCATAAATGAAGATGAAAAATATTATTATATAAAAAGCGATGAAAAAGTCAAAAAGGGCGAGATATCCTTTACAAAGGATGGTATTCTTCTTGGATTTGTTTATGATACATTTAAAAAAGAGAAAATTATACAAAAATTTGGTTGGGGAAATCATGAAATTTTTGGAGTTTATAAAAATACAGAATTATTAATAAAAGAAAGCGGAAATGGAAATATTATAATTAATATTCCCGAAGGGTTGGAATTATTTAAAAATAAAGAGAATGTTTCTATTTTAATTTCCGATTCAAATTGGTTTAATAAAAATTTGATTTTAAAAGGCGTTGTATATAAAAAATCCGACACTATTTACTATTTAAAGCCCGATAAAATTAATTCTATTGTCGTATTTTTCAGCGAATTTGGGGTGAAATAATGAATTATATTTATATTATCATTATGACTTTAATTGCATCATCATGGGATAGATGGATGGGGGATATCTTATTTTTTGTTTTTCCTGTTGTTTTTCTTGTAGTTCAATATTTACTTAAAGAAAAAATGTATTTTTTTGCTCTATTATATTCTATTTTATATTTTTCATCGAAATATGATATTGGATTAATGACAATTGTATTTTTTATTCTAACAATTTTTTCTTTTCATATATTTGAGTTTTTAGAAAAGAGCTATCTAAGAAGTCTTTTCAGCACTTTTATTCCACTATTTTTTTTAGTTTTTATTAATAAGAATTATTATGTTTTGTTAATATCATATATTCTTCTTTCTATTACCCATTTTGTTATTGTTGGAAGGATGGGAGAAAATGAACGAATCACGCTTTAAATTATTTATTACTATAATATTTTTATCTTTTTTTATTTTGATTTCAAGAGCTATGTATATACAAATTTTTCATAATTCAAAATATAAAAAAGAGGTTGAAGAACTAAGTACAAAAATTATAACTTTGAATCCTATTAGAGGTAATATATATGATAAAAATGGTATTTTATTGGCCTGGAATGAAAAAATATATGTTATTGAAAATTTTAATGAATCTTTTTCTGAAAAAGACCTACAATTATTAAAAAACGTTTTTTCAACTATTACAGATTCGCCAGAAACATATATTGATAAATTAATATTTCAAAAAAAATTAAATATAAAACTAACTCCAGCTAATATAAAACAAATTTCTAATATTAAAGGAATAAGAGTTTCTGAAAAATATATAAGAAAGTATAAAGATAATACAATATATCCTATAATCGGATATGTTAATTCGGAAGGTGTCCCTTTATATGGTGTTGAAAAACTTTATAATAATATACTTGAAGGAAAACCTGGATATCAAATTGTAAAAATTACCCCAGGTGGAAGAATAGATAAAATTTTAGAAACGGTTGATCCAATAAAAGGAAAGGATTTATATCTTACTATTGACTATAATTTACAAAAATATATATACGATGAAATGGAAAAGTATAAAAAACCTGGAGCCGTTATAATGTCAAATCCAAATGATGGAAGTATTTTAGCTCTTGTTAGTTATCCATCTGTTGAACCAAATTTGTTTTCAAGTGGTTTATCAATTCAGGATTGGAAAAAAATCATTTATGATACAAAACAACCATTGATTAATAGAGCTATTTCTTCTGTATATGCGCCTGGATCTGTAATAAAACCATTTTTTGCTTTAATTGGACTTGAGGAAGGTATTTCTCCAGAGGCAACTATTGTTTGTGATGGTAAATTTGAATTGAAAAATTCTCAAGGTAATGTTATTGCTGAGTATTACGATTGGAATATTTTTGGTCATGGTGTTACTGATCTTGTAAAATCATTAAGAGTTTCGTGTAATTTATATTATTATAACCTTGGACTAAATCTCGGAATAGATACAATGAGTTCTTATGCTAAACTATTCAGATTAAATGATAAAACTGGAATAGATTTAACTGGAGAAATTAATTCTGTTTTTCCAGATAGAATATGGAAAAAAGAGACATTTGGAAAGGATTGGTTTATAGGTGAGACAGTTTTAACTTCAATTGGACAGGGATATATGCAATTCACACCTATTGGAATTTTGCGTTTATACAATATTCTTTCAACTAAAGGAAAATATTATAAATTTCATGTTCTAAATAAATATGTAAAAAATATATATGAAAAACCTGTTGTTTATGAAAAAAAACTAAATTTTACGTACAATATTAATCCTGTTTATTATTTTAATATTTTAAAAGGACTTATTGAAGTTACTACATTTCCTGGCAATAGCTCGAACGGTGGAACTGCATACCATGTTTTTAAGGATTTTAAAGGATTGGTGGCAGGAAAAACTGGAACTGCAGAGGTTACTGGTGGAAAATCTCCCCATTCATGGTTTGCAGGATTTATGCCGGCAAATAATCCTGAAGTATCCATTGTTGCTTTTGTTGAAAATGGCGGTTATGGTTCTGAGGTTGCTGCACCAATTGCAAGAAAAGCTCTTGAAAGATATTTGTTTGAAAAAGATTTAGGAGAAAAAAATAAACCTTCTAAGAAATAACATAAAAACTGGAGGGATGGTATGAAAAAATTTTTTATTGTTGTTTTTATGATATTATTTATTATGAGTTTCTCTCAAAATTTCTATATTTTCAGAAATATTGGTATAATGCATCTTGAATATCCATGGACTGATGAATTAACCATACCTTTAGAGGATAAAGAAAATGTAATATTTGTTGAAAATGCAGAATTTTATAAAATAGTACCTTTAAATATTGAAAATATTAAATTTAAAATTATAGGAACAAATGAAGATCTAAAAAATTCTATTGGAAGTAGAGTTTCCATTCTTAATACCAAACCATTAATTTTAAAAGATGCTTTAAATCCTAGTTTTATATATTTTTTCAATGAATATATTAACCTGTGGTGCAAAACGGATAAAGATAACTTGAGCTTACTATTAAATAATAAAGAATTATATGCTAAAAATATTAAAGGTTCCGTTTTAATTTCCAGGCCATTAAGTTGGAATTTATCTTATAGTCTTAAATCCAATGGTGATTTATTTGTTACATATAATATAAATGGATCTTTAAAAACTTTAGAAAATGATTATAATGTTTTTTTAATCGATGATAAATTTAACACCCAGCAACAACAAAATAGAGTGTATAAATCTCTGTCTCTTGAATCCTCAAGTTATATTCCGGAAATAATAAGTGAAAGTGCAATTATTAATCTGGGAAAAATAAATTCTTTTGACGGCGTTTTTTCGAAAGTCAAAAGATTAGGAACTATAAAAAATTATGAAGATATTAATTACTTAAACCTGAATTTTTATTCTTCTTCTTTTGAATCCAGATATATTGATATCGTCAGAGAATTTAAAAACTCAAAGGAAAATGGCCTAGGTATTCCTTTAATTCAGGGAAATGTTTATTTATATACCAAAAAAAATAATAATGAATACATATATAAATCTTCAAAATTTCCAAAAACTAAAGAAAATGAATATGTTGATATAAATTTGGGACAATCATGGAATTCAACTGCTTCTCTTGAAATATTAAATGACATTAGAAACAAAAAATACACTGAAAGAACTTTTAGGATAACTATAAATTCAGATAAAAAAACTAAAATAAATATAACAGGTCAATCTTTAAATATAATTAAAATTTCGGGAAATATAATTAAAAAAACACTAAACTCAGATAGACTTTCAATTTATATTCAGGGAAATCAAATAATTGAAATTACTATCAGAAGCAAAAAATAAGGAGGAGAATATGAATATAGTTTTTGATCTTGATGGAACACTCGTAAAAACTGAAAATATTGCCTTACCTGCCATTAGAAACGTATTAAAAGATTTAGGTTATAACTATAAGATAAATAAAAAAGAAATATTAAAATATATTGGTTATACAATTGATGATATTTTTGAAGGACTTTTAAAAACTAAAGATAAAAATATTATAAATAAAGCCATTAAATTACTCGATTTATATGAAATTGATATAATTAAAAAGGAAAATATAGAGACTATTTTTTTCGATGGTGTTTTCGGGGTTCTGGAAACATTAAAAAAAGATAATCATAAATTATTCATCCTTTCTAATTGTAATATAAAATATATGACAGCCCTACTTGAAAAAGGGTTGAATAAATATATCGATTCTCCTCATTGTGCTGAAATGTATGATTGGGCAGAAAAAGATTATGTTTTGAACTTAATTTCAAATGGTAATAAGAATTTTATAATGGTTGGTGATAGACACAAGGATATTGAAGCAGCAAAAGAGAATGGTTTTATTTCTATAGGATGTGCCTATGGTTTTGGCGATGAAGAAGTTAAAAATGCGGATTATATCGTTCATAATATTAAAGAGATACTTCCAATTATTGATAATCTAAAATAATATACCTAATTCTTTATCCTATAACCCGCCGTAGGCGAAAATATTTGCTTTGCAAATATTTTAAGAATTTATTTTTTAAAATAAAATGATTTTATCCTAAGCCCTACCGGAGGTATGTCATGTGGAGGTGAGCCATGAGAAAAAAAATACCATATGGAGAACAAAACTTTGAAAGAGTAATAATGCAGAATTATTATTACATAGATAGAACACAATATATAGAAAAATTAGAATCATTAAATGAAAAAAATATAGTGTTTTTAAGGCCAAGAAAATTTGGAAAAACATTGTTTTTAGATACACTTTCAAAGTATTATGATATCAATTATGCAGAGAAATTTGAAGAATTATTTAAAGACTTATACATAGGAAAAAATCCAACACCATTAAAAAACAGTTATTATATTTTAAAAATGAATTTTTCTGGAATACAAACAGAAAATAAAGAAAAATTAATAAGTAGTTTTAAAAATAATGTAATATCTTCACTGGATGACTTCAACACCAGATATGAAATAAAACTAAAAATAGAAAAAGAATACACAGAACCTGCAGATATAATAAGGGCATTTTTAACAGACGCTAAAGAAAAATTAAATAAACCAATATACTTATTAATAGACGAATATGATCACTTTGCAAATGAACTATTGAGTTTTAACCTTGATTTATTCAAAGATAGCGTAATAAAACATGGATTTGTAAGAAAATTCTACGAAGAAATAAAAAAAGGAACAGAAACAATAATAGAAAGACTATTCATGACAGGTGTAAGTCCAATAATGCTGGACTCATTAACCAGTGGATTTAACGTAACAATGAATATAACATTAGCACCAGAATTCAATGAAATGCTTGGATTCAAAGAAGAAGAAGTAAAAGAATTATTGGAATATTATGACATATATTCAGAAAAATTATTAAAAGAAATGCAGGAAAATTATAATGGATATAGATTTAATAAAGAAGTAAAAGCAAAAGTATATAACCCAGACATGGTATTTTATTTTATAATACAATATGGAAGAACAAAAAAACCACCAGAAAAAATAATAGATGACAACATAATGAGTGATTACAAAAAAGTACAGAATCTATTTAGCTTAGGAGAATTGCTTGGAGTAAAAATAGACAAAGAAGAAACCCAAGAAGAAAGAGAAAAAACAACATCAAAAAAAATAATAGGGCAACTATTAAATGAAATACTATTAACAGGAAAAACAGAATTAACAGAACTCACAACAATGTTCAATCCAGGGAAAAGGATAGAAATAAAAGATATAAAATCATTATTATTCTATCTTGGGTTCATGACATTTGAAAAAAAAGGAATAATAACATATCTAAAAATACCAAATTACTCAATGAAAAAAATATTCTCAGAATACTTCACAGAATACATAGAAGAAAAACTAACAGAATACATAGACCCAGAGCCAATAGAAATAGCAGTAAGAAAAATACTATCAGATGGAGAAATAAAAAGCTTTGCCAAAGAAATAGAAAACCTATTGAGCAAAATGGACAACAGAATATTCATGGGATTAGATGAAAAATACATAAAAGCGATAATGTATAGT
>NZ_AZAY01000001.1 GCF_001021165.1 Marinitoga sp. 1197 | reverse complement strand
TTAATTGGATATATAGTAATTTTCAATTATCTAAGACACATGCAACTATAGATGCTAATGTTATTAAGCCATGTAAAGATTCCAGATTAGGTATTGCTAAAGCTACTTTCAACAAAGAAGAATTTGGTTTTACAAATAACATCGCTTTGCGAAGTTATTGGAAATAAATCATATTATAATTATATTATAAATAAAATATTATTTCATAATATTTTAAAAGGTAAAGAATTTGGCAAAAAACTTTATTTATCATTAGATGCTAAAAATGATTTTGTTCTTGATTTTACTGTTGCAAAAGCTTCTATTCATGAATCAAATTTTTTTGATGTATTATTTGAATCAATAAAATCTTTTTCTAAAATTTTATTAGATGCAGCTTATGATTCTTATGATATTTTTTCAAAGATTAAATCTTCTGGTTCTATTCCTGTTATTGATTTAAATAAAAGAAATACTAAATATTATGAATCTTATAATAGATATGTTATGAAATCTTTTAGAATTGCTTTTAAGAATGATTATAAATTACGTTGGGAGATTGAAAGAGTTTATGGTATTATGGATATGTCTTTTGGTACTGAATATGTTTGGTATGTTAGAAATAGAAATTATTTGACTTTTGCTGGTATTACTGTTGTTTTATTCAATTTTATTGTTCTTTTTAATATTCTTCATAATTTACCTTTAAAAAAGATTTATAATTTTTTTGACTTTAGACTTTTTGGACAGGCTACTTCTTTATTCTTGTGATGTCATGTAATCAATGGAACTATGTATTCTTTTTCTGCTGTTATAGAATAATTCTATGTATTCAAATATTTTTATTATTCTTATATTTTTCCCTAGTTTTATCATTAATTTTAAACTGGTAAATTCATTATATTAATTATAAATTTATTTATTTCTTCATAAAAATTCTTCTCATAATTTATATAATATAATAATTGATTTTTCAAGTTTTCTAAATATTGTTCATCAAAATATTTATAATTTAAATTTTCTATATCTTTTGGTATAACCTTTCGTATTATATTTAATTCTTCCATATTATAAAATTTATTTAATGAATCTAAATATAAAGAAAAAACAGGTATTTTTTTTAGTACAAAATAAAACATTAAAGTACTAAAATGGGAAAATACAACATATATATCTATATCAGAAATTTCTTCTAAACTATCAATAAATACAATATTTCTTGTATTAAAAATTTCTTTAAGGCTTTTTATATCCGAGCTTGGATGTGGCTTTATAAGAAGATTTTTCTTATTGTTTGTTACAAATTTAATCATATATTTTGCCATATGGATAAATTCATTTTTGTCTATAATATTTGCCTCTACTAGAGGTTGATGTAAATATAAAATATTTTGTGATTTTTCATTATAAAAAATATTTATCTTTTTATTATCTGGATTTCCAACGATTCTTACTTTAGAAGAGTCGTATCCTTTTTTAGAAACAATAAGATTCTTATAAAATTTTCCAAAAACAGCCCCATAATCTGCATGTGTCTCTTCGCTTATTATACTAGGAGTAATGCTTTCAGTAGAAAAAAACATCTTTAATATTCGATTTAAAGATCTATTTTTTAATAATTCTTTAAAAGATACATTATTAAAATAAAATTTAAAATATTCTTTATATCTTAAAAATTTATCTTTAAATGACTTTATAATATATTTTGAGGTTTTACCTATCTTACCAGAAGGATATATTCCATGTTGAATATATAAAGTTTTTATATTTAATTTTCTAGCAGTAGTTATTATTTTAGAATTCATCAAAAATGCATCATCATACATTATTATTAAATCAGGCGATAAATTAGTAAGTATTTTTCTCAAACTTTTTGTTTTAAAATAATTTATATCAAAAACAGTTGCTATTTCTAAATAATTTTTTTTAAATGGTAAAGTTTTTTTTTCAATAGAATCAAAAACAAGTACATTATGTTGTATTCTTTTCTTTATAAAAGATTTTATTATTTCTTTAGTTAAATAATTTATATGTTCGGATAAGTAATTTATGTATAAAATTTTTTTCATTATTTATACCCCTCTTATAATTAGTATAGAATAATTAATAATTATATTATTATTATTATTATTATTATTATTATTATTATTATTATTATATTGGTTTAAGTATCTTTAGGTATATATTTTAATATTAATATAGGGTGTATTCTCTAAAAAGTCAAGAGATGTATTTGTCAAGTGAATAGTGGTTCTTTCCAAAGTTACTTGAATAAACTGTGATTATGCTTAGATTAGTTTAATTATGTTCAATCAACAGAATTTTATTTTTTAATGTTTCAAATTTACATCTTCCATACATCATTCTTTTTATTAATTTTATTTTGTTTATTTTTCCCTCTGCTAAGCCATTACTATATTCATATTTTATTGCGTTTTCTACTGCTACTATGTCTAGTTTTATTCCATTTATGAAACACTGTATCCCTTGAATAGAACTTTTTTCATATTTTTTATCCAATTATGTAATTTTTCTGTGCTTTTGGAAAATAGCACTTTTTTGAATTCTTTTACTGCTTCATATATTTCTTTTAGATATTCATATTTGTCAGTTATTTTGTCTATTATTTCTTCTGTTAATTCTTTTATTTTGTTTATTGGTTTATATAGATGTTGAATTATACTTTTTCTTTTTATTGTTTGTATGTTTTCTCTTTCTATGTAATTATTTTTTTGTTCTGGTCGTATTTTTCTTGTATGAATGCTTACCAGTCCATAACTACCTTTGTATCCTTCTTTTTTTAATTCGTTATATATTTGTATTTTAGGGTGTATTTTCTAAAAGAATAAGAAGATAAAATTAAAAATATGTTACGGAATATTTTAGAGAATTTTTAAAATTATCCCATTATTACAGCAAAAATCATCGCTGCAATTGTTTAGAAAAATTATAATTTTTATATAAGTTAATTTTAAAATTATAAATTTGAATATTAGTAGATTAAATGATTATGCATTTTTTAATATTCTTGATCTAAAATATTTATAGTCAAATACTGTATTATTAGTCCATAACGTATATACTAATTCAGCTAATTTTCTTGCTATAGCGATTTCAGCCACTTTTTTATGTTTTCCTCTTTTAATTAAATCATGGTATTTTTTTCGATATTCTGGCATTAATTTTAAAACTCTCTCAGCCCATAATGTAAATATATGTCTTAAGTGTTTGTTACCTTTTTTCGATATTTTTTTGTTTCTTTTATATTTACCAGATTGAGATACTGTAGGATCAAGTCCTATGTATGAAACGAAATGTTTTTTAGTTTTAAAACGAGTAATATCACCTACTTCTGATATTATTGTAAATGGAGTTACTAATTCACCTGAACCTGGGATTGAAGTTATTGCTTTATATGCCTGAATATACTTATTTTCTATTTTATTATTATCATTATCGTTATTGTTATTATTTTTATCACTGTTATTGTTACTATTGTTATTACTATCGCTATTGTCAGGAACAGTATTTATTTCATTAATATCGAGAGTGTTAAGTAGTTCATTTGAAATTCTTTGTATTTCTTTTTCTAATATTTCTATCTGTTCCATATGATTCTTAATTAATTCTACTTTTGATTTGATTATTATAGCAGAAGTATCATGTTCTATTCCTATTGAATGTTTTAAATCATTTATCACATCTAATGCTTTTTCTTTATTCCATTTTTTAGTTGAAGCAAGTAAATTTATGACTTTTCTTTTGTGCTTCATTATTGATTTCAATGTAGGATATCTTGATAATAATTTTAGTAAAACAGGAGATTTCATATCTAAGAAATGCTTTAATAATTCAGGCATATATAATTTTAAATCATCTTTTAATCGCACCTGTAAAGCAGTAAAAGTTTTAACAATTGATTTTCTTGCTCTAAGTAAATTTCTTAACTCTAAAACTAAATCCTCAGGTTCAGATGATTTAATTACATAATCGCTTAATAAATATACAGCTTTAGCAATGTTTTTAGCATCGATCTTATCAGTTTTTGAATGGCTAAATGCTCTCATGAAATTCTTGAGAGAATATGGGTGTAATACCAGAATATCAATACCTCTTTTGTTTAAAAATTGTTTTAAAGGAATATGATAGGTGCCAGTAGCTTCCATTGCTATCATATACTCATCTTTAATGTGTTTAACAACTTTTAGAAGAAATTTATTAAAACCATCATATGACTGTTCGAAAACAAAGTGTTTAAACTTTTTACCATCAAAAGTAGCAACATCAAATTTTTTTGATGCGATATCAATTCCTACTGTAATCATATGGAATACCTCCTTTCGCCATATGACCGTGCTTTGTACAAGCTTAACGCTTAATTCTCTAAAACATGCTAAAAGGAGTTGATAACTACACCCTTCAAGCTTCTAAAGCTTAGTCCAAAAAAACTATCTATTCCATATGTGCAACAAAACTTTATCCATCAAATTTAGTTGTTACATTATTATTATATATCAAATTATGATATTTTTCTATTTTAATTATACACGGTCCAATTAGCAAAGTAAGCGAAAACTCGAAAATTGCCTGAAAAAATAGCATATGAAGCCGGTCAATTTTGCATGGATGCAAAATTGAGTGAAGCCGAATATGGATGTGAGTCTGATACGACCGGCGAAAATATGCTATTTTTGAAGATTAGCAATTAAGGTTTGAGCAACTTTACTTTTTGGACACCCTTTATAATTTTTCTAGAATGAAATATAATTAAGGCTCTCTTCCAAAAAGAGTGGAAAAAAAGGGATAATATCAGATGAGAAAACATCTCATAAATCTTTTTGGAGGTAAGGTAACACCAAGCCAGAGTTTAGATACTAATTTTGGTAAAAAAATGTTAGATATAGATAAAGAAAATCCAGGTAGTCTTGGAATAGCTATAAGTGAAGCTTTAGAAGTTGTATTTAGTAAAAATAAAGCTGCTTTTATGTTTTTGCATTTTGAAATTATAACTATATTATGCCACCATTGTCATAACAATATTATCCCCCACCTGCTGGAGGAAATATTGAAATCATACCTTCTTCTACCACCGTGTTTAATCCGTTAATATGCAATATGTTTTTCCCATTTATTAAGATCATTGTTCCAGTTTTTATTTTTTTACCTTCTACTAAATATTCTCTAACCTTTTTATCATTAAATTTTTCAACAAGTATATTTATTAATTCGTCTACTATAATTGGTTTATCCAAATTTAAAGTTAAAGAAGCTACTCCGAGATATAATCTCAGAGTAGCAAAAAATTTGATTTCTACTTTCATATTATCTTTAACTCCTTAAGTTTTTCTTCTGTTGGTTTCCCTTCTTTATTCCAACCTCTAATTTCATAATATTTTGGCAATAATTGTTCCAAATGAACTACTTGACCTTTATTTGGACCTTCTTTTACTGGTTCTTTAAGTAATCTCTTTGGTAATGTGTCTTGCGATGGATCTATACCAGCTTCCAGATTAAATTTTCTTTCTAAATTCCATATTCTTTCACCTATTTTTAATAATTCTTCCGTTGATAAATCCCAGCCTAACGCAGCATTTATTAAATCTCTGTAGTCGTCTGCTCCAAGTGCAAATGATGTAAATAAACATAACCCTCCAGCATCTATTACTGCAGTTAAATCCTGAAAAGCCTTAACCCATGCAGCCTTCCCATCGAGCACTTGTGGATCTAATTTTTCTGGTGCTCCTAATATTTCTGGAGAAATCATATATCCTCTTACATGACATCCTCCTCTATTACTTGTTGCATATTCTAATCCATGTCCTTGAGCCCCTCTTGGATCATATGCAGGTATTTCCTGTTTTTTAACTGTCATTGAAAATTCTGGATGACCATAACTTTCAGCGAATCTATATGATCCTTCAGCTAATTTATCTCCAATACCTTCACGCATACCAATTTGCTTTGTGTAAAATACAATTGCTTCGGAACTTCCAAATTTTAATTCTGGTCCATTATTCAACTCTTCTTTTTTAATAATACCTTTTTCATACATTTCCATAGCACAGGCAATTGTAGCTCCAGCAGATATTGTATCTAAACCATATTGATTACATAGATGATTTGCTTCTACGATAGCAATTAAATCTGAAACTCCACAATCCGCACCAAAGGCCCAACCTGTTTCGTATTCAGGACCTTCAGTTTCAATTCCATTAGGTAATGTAACTCTTCTTCCACAGGCTATTGGACAGCCAAAACATGGCATATTTTTAATTAAATAGCCTTTTTCAACTAATGCTTCACCTGAAATTTCATCTGTAAGTTCAAATACAGAATCTTGAAAATTATTTGTTGGATAAAGTCCGTTTTGATTTATTATATTATCCAAAACTTTAGTTCCTAATTTTGGTAATCCCTCACCTGTAATACCATTTTCTTTAAGTTTCTTTACTTTTTCTTTTACAACTTCCATAAATCTGGCAGGATCTTTTACAGATGGTCTATTTTTTCCTCTAACAACAATACCTTTTAAATTCTTACTTCCCATTACAGCACCAACGCCTGTTCTTCCGGCTGCTCTATGTTTATCATTCATTATTGCAGCAAATTTTACCAATTTTTCACCGGCCGGTCCAATGCAGGCAACTCTTGCCTTTTTGTCGCCAAATTCTTCCAACATTTTATCAGTAGTTTCAAATACATCCTTTCCCCATAAATGTTCTGCATCTTTAATTTCTGCATGTTCATTATTAATTGATAAATAAACGGGCTTCTCAGATTTTCCCTCAACAATTATCATGTCATAACCTGCAAACTTTAATTCAGCCCCAAAATACCCTCCTGAGTTGCTTGATGCAATAGTCCCTGTTAACGGACCTTTTGTTACAACCATGTATCTTCCCCCAGTAGGTGCTGCTGTTCCTGTTAATGGTCCTGTAGCAAAAAATAGCTTGTTTTCAGGTGAAAGAGGATCGATTTCCGGGCCTACTTCATCATAAAACATTTTTGTTGCAAGACCTCTTCCGCCTAAATATAACTCTGCATCTTTAGGCAACTCCTCAACTTTCACACTTCCTTCTGTTAAATTAACTCTTAAAATTTTGCCATTAAAAGACATTTTACCCCTCCTTTTTATTCTCCTTCCTTTCCAAACACGGGAGGCATAACCGTTTCCAGTTATACCCATTGGCCTTTTACCATGGCATATGCTTTAGGTATAAAGGCTCGGAAGGGGTATTGCCCAATAATATTTTATCACAAAAATTAATAATTAATCAATTAAAATTTAATTTTTTGAAAAACGTATTTATAATATTTCTCCTGTATTTTTCAATATATATCCACCAAGTTTTTCTGCTTCTTTTTTAAATTCTTCTGAAGTGATTATTTTCATTACAAGATTATATCTTTCATCATTCAAAAATGATTCGTGAATTAATAAATCATATCTTTCTAAAGCCACAGGAATGAAATCCAGATCATATATTTTAGCTGCAGCTCTAATCCCCAAACCAACATCAGCCATATTTTTTTTGATTTTTAAGGCAAGATTTACATGAGAATATTCTTCGTCAGCATAACCGTGTATATTTTCTGGAGAGATGTTATTTTTTCCCAGATAATAATCCAACAAAATTCGTGTGCCGGCTGTCTTTTGCCTGTTTATATACCTGATTCCATTTTTTGTTAGATCTTCAAAATTCTTAATATTTTTTGGATTACCTTTTTGAACAATAAATCCCTGTTCTCTGTATGATAAATTTACCAGTGTAAATTTATCTAAATAATCTTTTATATAACTGATATTATATTTTCCCGTTTCTGGATCAAGCAAATGCATTCCTGCAAGATGCGCATATCCCTTCGCTATTGATATTATCCCACCCAGACTTCCTACGTTGGCAGAAACAATATTTATGTCTTTATCATATATTTTTACAAAATCAGCCAGTAAATCTATTAATAAATCATGACTTCCTATAATTAAAATATTTTTGTCTATTAATTTTTTTTCTCTTTTTAATTGTATTTTTACTTTTTCGCCATTCTCTAAAACTTCTATACCTTTATCTATATAAACGATTCCATCTTGTTTAGAAACAGCAGAAATATTAGCCGCTCCTCTTTTTAAAGGTATTGCTACATATTTATTTTTAACCTTTCCAATCCCAACTCTCAAATATTCTTTTTCTGTAATTGATGAATGTATTCTTTTTCCTGAAATTCCATTTACAAACTGATTATCATAATAAATTTCCATTTTGGACTTTTTTAATATCAATGGTTTTATTATATCTTCTAAAATTATATTACACGAAACAGGGAAACCTGGAAGACCAATTATGGGTTTTCCTTTTATTATTCCTAAAATAGCAGGTTTTCCAGGTTTAATATTTAATCCATGTATAATAACTCTGCCAGCTTCATTTATCGCATAATATGTAAAATCTTTTGAACCTGCAGAAGAACCTGCATTTAATAATATCAAATCGTAATTTTCAATTTTTGAAATAATAGTATTTTTGATAATTTCGAAATCATCTGGCAAAATTTCATTGACATTAACCTCTGCATTGAATTTTTCTATATAATTTTTTATCATTAATGAATTAGTTTCTGGTATTTGAAACTCTTCTGTTTTTTTCTCTGGTTCAACAATTTCATTTCCTGTTGGAATAAGTAAAACTTTTAATTTTTTTATCACAGGTACTTCAAAAACTTTAGCCATTAGGAGGAATGAAATATCAGATTCTGTTAGTGTATGATATCTTGGAAACAGCATTTCACCAACACAAATATCTTCTCCTACTTTTCTTACATCTTTATACGGAAAAACACTATTTCGTATTTTAATTCTGGTTTCATCTAAAATTTCAACATTTTCGATCATTATCACTGCGTCATATGGCTGGATTATTGGAAAACCTGTATTTATGTATTCAAAATCCTTTCCTTTTTCTAAAATTATTGGATTTGATTCTGTTGCACCATATGTTTTTTTACTTATAACAGCTACACCATCCATTGCGCTACTATTGTATGATGGTACATTTTCATTTGCAAAAATTGGTTTCCCTGTAACTCTATTAAATGCATTTCTTGAATGTATAATTTCTACATCATCATTTGAAAAATAATATTTTAATTCCTTAAAATAAATACTAATAGCTTCTTCTAAATCTTTTTTATTTAAATAAAAACGTCTTTTCAAAATTCCACCCCCTGAAAAAATCTTTTTATTTTTAATTATACAATAAAATGACAAAAAAATAAACTTTATTTTTATTTTAATTTTCGTGAGAAAAAATACAGGATTTTGTAAAAAAAATGAAAAATGATATAATTCAAAATAGAAGTATTTTTATTGCATATAAAGAATTAAGATAAATGATTGTATTTTTAAAAAAAATTTGGTGAAAATCTATTCCTTTATTTGAAAATTATTGAGGAGGTAATTTCATGAAAAAAAGATTCCAGAAGTTTGTTCCAAGAACAGAAATATATGAAAATTTCATATCTAAATTGAATTTTTATGGAGAAACTTTTGAATTAAATACAGAAGACACAATAGGATTTGCAAGTGCAGATGATATATATTCTCCAGAAAACTTGCCTGGATTTGATAAATCAACAATAGATGGATATGCAGTATTTGCAGAAGATACATTTGGCGCAAGTGACGGCAATCCTGCGTTTTTAAAGGTTGTTGGAGAGGTTTTTATGGGTGAAGAGTATAGTGAAGAGATAAAATCCGGAGAATGCGTGAAAATTCCAACAGGAGGTATGTTGCCCAAAGGGGCAAATGCATGTGTTATGGTTGAAAATACGAATCAAATTGGAAAAAGAGTTGAAATATATAAATCTGTAGCTCCTGGAGAAAATGTTTTAAAAAAAGACGAAGACGTAAAAAAGGGTAATATTATAATTTCAAAAGGTGAAATAATTAATATTGGACATGTTCACAATTTAATGAGTTTAGGAATAACAAAAATAAAAGTTTATAAAAAACCCATAGTATGTATTGTGCCAACTGGTGATGAAGTTGTAGAACCATCAGTTTCTAGAAAAAAAACTCAAATAAGAGATGGAAATTCTTACACATTAATGGCATGGTTAACAAGTAAGGGATATCAGGCAAAAAGGTATAAATTAGTAAAAGATAATCCGGATGAATTTAAAGAAGCTGTCAAATGGGGACTTGAAAATGGAGATGTTGTGGTAATTTCTGGTGGAAGTTCATTAGGAGCAAGAGATTATTCTTTATCTACAATAGAATATTTTGGTGAAGTGTTTTATAATGGTGTTCAGGTAAAACCGGGTAAACCTGTTATTTTTGGAAAAACAGATGAAAAAGTTATTTTAGGTCTTCCAGGAAATCCAACATCATTTATTGTAAGTTCATATTTATTTTTATTTCCAATATTGAAAAAGATAACTGGATATAAAGAATATTTACCGCAAATTTCAAATTATGTTAGAGTTTCTACGAATGTTCCATCTGTTCAAGGTAGAGAAAGATTTATTTTTGCGAAACTAGAAAACAGAGAAAACGAATTTATAGCTCATCCTATTCTTGGTGAATCTGGCATAGCTTCTCCTTTTAGAATGTCAGATGGAATTATAAGGATTCCCCTTGGCAAAGAAGGACTTTATAAAGATGAGATTTGTGAATTCTATAGTTTAAAATAGTGGGAGATGGAAAAGTGAAAAAAGAGTATATTTTTGAAATGAATTCTGCTCAATTAATTTTAAAACCAAAATTAAACTTGAAAAAAATATATTTAGAACTTTCATCTAGATGCAATCTTAATTGTCCTATGTGTTTTAAAAATACATTTACTGACTCAGAAGGGATTATGACAAAGGATATTTTTGAAAAAGTTATGAACGATTTAAAAGATTTTTCTGATGTTGATCATGTTGTTTTTGGAGGTATTGGGGAATGTACAATGAACCCACATTTTTTTTATATGGTGAAAAAGGTAAAAGATGCTGGATATATGTTAACAATAACAACCAATGGATATTTTTTGAATGATTGGCAGTTAGTGAAATTAATAAATTTAAAAGTAGATGAAATAATAATTTCTGTTGAAACGGGTGATGTAGGTCATCCGAGTTTTAAATACGTTAGAAAATTACTTGAAAAAATTGATAATATAAAAAAAATGCAGGGAACAGGAAAACCAGCATTATCAATAGAAACTGTATTAACCGAAAAAAATTATAATGATTTTAAAGATATCATTCAAGCGCTTTTGCCATATGGTATTAGAAAAGTGGTAATTTCAAACATACTTCCTGTATATGAACATTTTCTTGGCTTAGAATTGTATAAAGAGGATGATAAGGAAAAAGATATAAGGTTAAGAAAACAAATTTCAGATGCTGTAACAGCAAAAGTTAGTGCAATAATTCCTAATTTTAGATTAAAAACTGAAAGACATTGTAATTTTATAGAGAATAATTCAACTGTTATCAGATGGGACGGGGAAGTTGTACCTTGCTATAGATTTTTACATAATGGCATAGAATATGTATACGGTCAAAAAAAAGAAATAAAATCTTATTCTTTTGGAAATATTTTAAAGGAAAAACTTTCGAATATCTGGATATCAAAAGATTATTCCTGGTTTAGGTATAAAGTAAAAAATGCACTTTTCCCCTCTTGCACAGA
This sequence comes from Marinitoga sp. 1197, assembly GCF_001021165.1. NCBI lineage: Bacteria > Thermotogati > Thermotogota > Thermotogae > Petrotogales > Petrotogaceae > Marinitoga > Marinitoga sp. 1197. Next base: position 56,448 of record NZ_AZAY01000001.1, on the reverse strand, counting down.
TTGTGATTTAAAAAACGGATGTCAATTTGTCGAATCAACAGAACAGGATTGCTGGGGAAATACACCATCCTGTGCAGATTGTGTATGGTGGAGAAATATAATATTATGTCCATAAATAATTTTTATATCATTTGAAGACTATATTTAAAGGTTCCAGTTATTCTGGAATCTCTTCATTTGATTTTAGTAATTCCATAAAAATCAAAAAAAGATTTTCACTTCCAGAAGTTTGAATGACATATGATTGAGCGAGGGTAAAAAGCAATGTGTGTCTATTAGAAATTTTTCCACGTAAAATTTTTTCTGAAAAATGCTTGATATAATTATGCAATTCTTTTCTCGCTTCTTTAAGATTTATTTTTTTTGATTTCTTTTCCAGACTTTTAATAACCTTTTCAGAGAAAACTATATATAAATCATATCCATGTATATTTTTGAATATATACAATCTTCCGAGTTTTTCATTGGTTATATTTTCTAATTCTTCTATATACAACTCTTCTATATATTTTAACTCAATATCATTATTTTTAAATCTTATACCAATTGAAAATTTTTCTTTGACTTTGTCTATCCCAAAAATTTTCTTTATAAACCTTTTTAAAAGCAGTTTCCTGATCTTTAAAACAGTATTATATGAAACTTTTAGATCTTCAGAGATTCTTTTTAGCATCTTCCCTTTAGCAAGTTCATGTATTATTTTTATAAATTTCAAAGGCTTTATTCTTATATCTTTAAAAATACTCTCATTATATTTAGACCATTCTCTTCTACATGATTTGCACTTAAAATGATTTCTTCTAATTGAATAAATTTCTTTGCAACCACAATATGGACATTCTTTTTTTAATTTTAAAACACCAATCTCCATTAAAAACTCTTCAGCTTTTTTATCATCTTTTATCTTATCTACTATTATCATTTCAATACTCCTTTCATCCCTTTCTATATATATTTTACCACATTAATTAAGTCTTAATTATTTGCCACCAAAAAATTCTTTATTTTTAAACACTAATGAAACAAATAAGGGGTATAAATACAAACGTAAAACTATTCAATATTTGCCACCAAATATAAGGAGGAATGAAAATGCAGTTAAACAGCAAAAAAGCTTCTGTTATAGTTGTCTCTATGTTAATATTAACAGCTTTTTTTAGTATCTATGCTTCAAAAGTTAGCGTAAGGGACAACATTTCAAGTTATGTACCAAAGAACGATCCAGACAAATTAATTTATGACGAAGTCGCAGATAGGTTTGGATTAAACGGTATGATTTTGACAGCAGTGAAATACGACGATGTTTATAAACATTTTGATGAAATTTATAGACTAACTGAAACATTAAAAAAACTAGATGTTGTGGATAATGTTATATCACCAGTAAATGCCCCAAGAATAAGTACCACAGAAGATGGAGACATTTCTGTTGGAAATCTTAAATCAACATATGATTTTTCAGATAAGAATTCATACGAACCTGAATTATTAAAAAAAGAGCTTAAAAATGATGAAATGATAAAAGGAAAATTTATTTCTGAAAATGGGAAAAGCGTATTATTTGCTATAGGATTAAAGAAAAATGTAGAAGAAAAATCAGCAGGCTTAAAAGTGGAAAATGTCTTTAAAAATGAAAATGTTGATTATTATATCTTTGGAACGGCTATTGCCAACAGAGAAATAGAAGAAATAGTAAAGGATAATCTTTTAAAACTTATACCTATTGTTTTAATTCTCGTTATGGGAGTACTTTATTTTAGTTACAAAAATATAGCTGGCGTTTTATTACCAATTATTTCTGTATTGCTTGCAGATATATGGACAGTTGGAATAATGGAATTACTTGGAATAGATTTTAATATAACAACATCAGCCGTGCCTATAGCGGTAGTTGGTATAGGAACTGCATATTCAATACATATAATAAGCAAATATTATGAAGAATTGCATAGAGGTATTTCTGCCGAAGAAGCAGTAAATGAAACATTAAAACATGTTGGAACTGCTGTTATTTTAAGTGCATTTACTACAATTGCTGGATTTTTATCTTTGTTGACTGCTGACCTAACACCAGTGTGGCAACTTGGTATCTTTACTTCTCTTGGTATAGCTTTGGCTTTATTAATGGCAACAGTATTTGTTCCATCAATGCTTATAATCTTTAAACCTAAATCAAAAATAAATCTCTCTGAAGACGGTGAAAGCCATATTTTAAAATATATAACAGAAAAACTGGTTCATCATAGATCTCTCACACTTTCATTGATTATAGGAGTTGTTTTAATTACAACATTCTTTATTCCAAAAATCAAATCAGATATGCAAATTGAAAATTTTATGAGCGAAAAAACAAAGATGGTTCAGAGTTCTAAATTTTTAAGAGAAAACTTTGGAGGTAATGATTATATATTTGTAGATTTTATTGCAAAAAATGAAAATAATTTTAGAGACTTTTATTTTAATAGAGCTATAAGAGATGTATCTGAATTCTCTAAAAATTATGAAATAATTTCACAGGTTACAAATATTGGAGATGTTGTTGCCAATTTAACAGAAGGATTTACCGGCATAAAATATATCCCAGGTTCTAATTCAGCCATGGAGCAAGATTATATGTTGATTGAAGGCAGCGAAGGTATAGATAAGATACTTTCTGAAGAAGCAAATGAATCAATTTCTCAAATGATGGTAAACACAAAAAGTTTTAGCAAGGTAAAAATATTTGAAAAAGAATTAAAGAACTATATTAATGAAAATATACTAACAGAATACACAATTAAAGAATTTGATATAGACAATACCGAACATGTAAAAGCATTTGAAAATGAAATAAAGGAATTTATTATTTCAAGAAAAGGCAAATATATATCACAGATAACAGATCTATTTATAAAAACAAAAAAAATAAATATAGAAAATATAATAAATGAACTTGATAAAAACTATATTTTAAAGTTATTTAACAAATATCTTGAAGAATATGGTGAAGAACCAATCAGCATAAAAACATTTGAAAATTACTTAAATGGAAAAGAAGTAGATGAATATATTTCAGAATATTATGAATACTTTATATATGATTACGAACCCACATTAAGAGCAAATTATGTAGAAACAAAATTGAAAAATATGGATTTAGGCATTTCAAATGCTCAAATAAAAGAACTTTCACAATATGTAAATGATGAAGAAGTTCCAATTCCTGGAGGAAAAAGAATTTTAAATGTTAGAATTACGGGAATTCCAGTTCTTACAAACAAAGTAAATGATATGGTATTTGAAAATCAAAAAGAAAGTATGATGCTTGCATATGTTCTTGTATTTATATTATTTGCTTTGCAAATGCATTCCATTATATTGGGATTACTCGCATTAATACCTATTACTTTAACAATAATTGTAAATTTTGGAATTATGGGAATTACCGGAATTTCGTTAAATGCTGCAACAGTAACAATTGCATCAATAACAATAGGAACAGGTATTGATTATACTATCCATTATCTTACAAGATTTAAAAAAGAGTATAGATTAAGTAAAGATAAATTTAAAGCTTCTGTAAGAACATCTGCAACATCTGGAAGAGCAATAGTTATAAATTCTCTTGCAGTAATCTTAGGTTTCGCAACATTTATCTTTTCTGAAATAGGAATGTTGAGTCAATTTGGAATTCTAACAGCTACAGCTATGCTTGTTGCCCCAATTTTAACATTAACAATATTCCCTATATTGATGACTATGCTAAATAATAATCTTTTAAATAAATTTTCAAAAGATTCTATTTTAAAACAAAAAAAGTGAGGAGGAGAAATTTATGAGAAAAAAGATTAGTATTGTAATTTTATTGACTTTTGTAATTTCGATTTTTTCAATGACAGGGCAGGATGTACTTGATAAAGTTAAAGATGCACATGATAACTTCAAAACAGAAAAATCACTTGTAATCATGCAATTAAAGAGTTCAAACGGTGAAATAAGAGAAAGAGAGTTTGATATGTATCTTATGCATGATGGAGAAGATACGTTAGCACTTGTAAGATTTAATAAACCTGCAGAAGTTAAAAGGATAACTTTATTAACACTTTCTGACGATGAAATATACCTTTATATGCCTGCATACAGAAAAACAAAGAGAATATCTGGTGGCGCAAAAAACGGAAAATTCGTGGGCTCTGACTTTAAATACAACGATATATCTTTACTTTATAACGAACAAAATGGTGATTATGACGCTAATTTGATCAATGAAACAGAAAAGAAATATATTGTGGAAATAATTCCGCACGAATCAGATAGCGATTATGGAAAGATAGTTGCTACTATTGTTAAAAAAGATCTTTTATTTGAAAAGATTGAATTTTATAACAAAGCTAATAAATTGATAAAAGTTATGAATTTTAGTGGCGTAAAAAATTTTTCTGGACATATTCTTGCAACAAAAATTGAATTGAATAATCTCGAAGAAAATCACTCAACCATATTGATTATTAAAAATGTAGAGTTCGATATTTCCATTACAAAAAGATTTTTCAACAAAAGGAATATTTCAAAACCTGTGTTGAAATATCAATAATCAGGAGGTTATAATTATGAAAAAATCAATTATTATAATAATGCTATTAATTTTTTCAATATTTGCAATTGCAGGTGATATAAATTATATATATGGATATAATTTTTCAAATGATGCATCAACTACGTTTAGTGGATTAAAAACAAACATTACAATTGAAAATGAACTCGATACTCTTTATTACAAATTGTCAATAGATTTCTTTAAAATAGATGGTTTTGATTATGAAATAGATCTTGGAGATACATATAAATCTTTAATTCCTTCTTATATAATAAAACCTTCACTTCCATGGGCATTATATATTTTAAATGAAGGATATGCAGATGTTTATCTAAATGATACAACGATAAGATTTGGAAGGTTTATTCAGGATAACGGAAGTGCAACATTATATAGCCCATCTGTTCTTTTAAATGCACATGATGGAATAAATATCTTTGAAGACTTAAAACCATTGCCTGTAGATGGAATAACAATAAATGGTTATATAAACGATTATGGATATGAATTAACCTTTACACCAAAAGTCTATGATGATATACCACAATTTATATTATACCCAAAAACAATCAACGAAAATATAATTGCAGAAAATGAGGCTACATTAACATATATCTTTAAAGCGAAACACGAAGAAGTAGAAAGTGCAACAGAAGAATTAATGAAAACACTTTTAAGTAAAGGATTTACTCAGGATCAAATCAATCAATTCCTTAATGATCCATCAACATTAAAGACAATAGGTTTTACTGATGAAAAGATAAACGAAATATATCTTGGTCAAACACTTTTATCATTATCAAATACATATAAAGTAAATACAATTACAGCAAATTCAACATCAACAGATGAATTGTCAATTTATAATTCAAATTTTGAATCAAAGATTTCAATGAATATTATGGATTATGACATAAAACTTGGATTTGTTCATGATCATTACCATTTTATGGTTCCAGAAAAAATTGATATTTCATACTCTGAAGATGGAACAGGTATATCAAAAACTGTATTTTACAGACCAAATAGAAATTCAGTAACAATAGATCTTCAGGGAGTTTCAAACTTCTTTGATTCTATAAGTTATCATGGTGAGGCAGCATTTATAATGCCTGAAAGAAATTATGTTATTGTAAATACATCTTATTATGTACCTAACACATCAAAACCAACTGAAACTGTTTTAACAACATCATCAACAAATGTTGAGATTTTTGAGAAATATTATGTAAAAGGGGTTTTTGGAATAGAATATACTTCAGGTGAAGAGTTTACTTTTGGGATTGAAGGATTTAATGGACTTCCAAGTGAAGAATTGAAGGATCATATTTCATTTGGTGGAGATACTTATATAAAAATGAAGATTAACAATTTTAATTTAGAAGGATTAGGTCTTATTGATTTTGCGAAAATTAATGATGCATATCTTCCAGGATATATGGCAAATGTTAAAATTTATTATTCTGGAATAGATAATTTTGAACCAGGAATTTCTTTTAAATATGCATATGCAGAAAATGAAAATCATCCGATGAAATCACTTGAAACAACAAACTCAATTTCTCTTAATATAAAAGCATATTTCTAAAAATTATTTCTAAAGCTTTCCATTTTTGGAAAGCTTTTATTTTTTGTATACAATATAGTAAAATTGATTTTTTTGTGATATAATTACATCGAAATTATACTAATTTAAATTATACTAATTTAGTTTAGTATAATTTAAATTGGAGGTGAAATTATTTTTATAGATAGATTTGAGGAAAGAGATTTTTTTGAAAAGATTTTGAATTCCAATAGAAAAGAAGTTTTTATATTATATGGCAGAAGAAGAATTGGGAAGAGTTTTTTATTAAAAGAAGTATCAAAAAACAAAAATGCATTATATTATACTGCAAGAAAAATTTCTCCAAAAGAACAGTTAAAAATTTTTTCAATGAAAGTAGGAGAATTTTTGAATTTTGGCAAAATTAATTTTGAAAACTGGGAAGATGCATTTAGAATTCTGTTTGAATTATCAAAAAAAGAAAATTTAATTTTAATTTTAGATGAATTTCAGTATATGGTTGAAAAGAATCAGGAAATGCTTTCAATACTTCAATTATTGATTGATGAATTTGAAAATTCTAAAATCAAACTAATCTTATGTGGATCAAGCATAAGTTTTATGGAAGGTATCTTGAGTTATAATAATCCATTATATGGAAGGAAAACAGGAAATTTAATGTTGAATCCTATTGCTTTTAAAGATATTAGTTTGTTTCTTCCGAATTATGATTATCATTTTTTAATGATTGTTTATTCAATTATAGGAGGCGTTCCATATTATTTACAATTATGGGATAATAATATCGATATTTTTGAGAATATAGAAAAGCTATTTTTAACGCTTGGCGCTCCATTGAAAGAAGAACCATATTTTATTTTAACTCAAGAATTAAGGGAAACTTCTGTATATCAATCTATTCTTGAAGCACTTGCTAACGGAAAGACAAGGATCAATGAGATAACAACATTCATTGGAGAAAAAGACTCCAGGAAAATACAACCATATTTAAAATCCCTTCAACTTTTAAAGATAGTAAAAAGAATATATCCAGCATTTACGAAAAATCCACATAGAATAAAAAATTTTTTGTATAAGATAGATGATCAGTTATTTAATTTCTGGTATAGATATATTTTTCCATATAAGGAAAATGTGGATTTAAATGATTACTCAAATGTTTTGGAAGTCATAAAAAGGGATTTGCCACAATATGTATCATTTGAATTTGAAAAACAGAGTATAAATTATTTAAAAGAAAAATTTAATTTAATTGAAGCAGGCAATTATTGGAATAAGGACATTGAAATAGATATGCTAGGAAAGGATTTTGAAAATAAAATTTATGCAGCGGAAATAAAATGGAGAAATAGAAAGATGAATGTAAAGGATTTTTATAATCTAAAACTTAAAACAGAAAGATTAAAGATGGAGATAGATAATTTTATTCTTGTTTCAAAAAGTGGATTTGAAGAAAATTTAATAAGGTTATTAGAAGAAGAAAAAATAATTCTTATTGAATTCACAGCTGAAAAAGGATGGAAAATTTTAAAGAGTAGTGATGGTATTTATTAAATTGTAAATAATTTGTACGTAACATTTTCTTAAAAAGAATTTTGCGACATAAAAGGTGTTTTATTAATCGGATGATAAAATTCATCCGATTTTTTTATCGAGTCTAAAATAGCCTGGTTTTAAAAAGGACATATCTGATTAATATTACTCATATTAAACGAAAATTTAACAATAATAATATATCAAACGATATAATAATTGTGTAAATTTATTAAATTTATGAAAAGAAAAATTTAGAAATAATTTACTTCAATGTTGTTGATTTTTTTTTTTTTTGATAAAATTATTATGAATTGAATAAGTGAAAATGATAACTTTAAAAATCCATTCTTTTTATTACACTTTTAGAAACTATCAAATAGGAGGGATAGAATGTATATTAACGATGGTATTTCTCACGAATCAAGTGATTACTGGAAGTTGTATAATATGGAATTGCATGATTATGCAACTGGTAAAACAAGGGAAGTGGCTGAGAGAACTGCGAATGGTGTTAATGGTGGAGTTCAAGGAGCTATAAGTGGCGCAGAATAAAATTTTAGTAAATTTAAAAATTAAAAAAATACTAAAAAGCGATAAATATTTACCTGTTTTTTGTGTATTAACAAAAGATGATATAATATATAATGCATATTATAATGTTATATCTCCAGATTTCACAAATCCAAATAAAAACATTACAGTAGTATTTAAACAAAATACACAAAAATTTTTAGGATTATATAACATTGATTTTTATATAGCAGGATACGAAATTTTTTCAACTAAAATAGAATTTAAAAAAGTATTATATACTTATTGAGGTGATTGATATAAAAAAAATATTTTTATTGGTTAAGAAAGATAAAGCTACAATATTATACACTATTTTTGAAATTTTTTTTTATTGGTATCTGATGCCAAGTTTTTTGACTACAAAATTTCCTTTTACATATAAATATCCTTCTATTATATCTCTTAAATTTTTATTAACCAGTATTATGATTATAATAATTGCAATAATCAGAGAAAAATATATGGGAACGAAAAAGAATAAGAGAAATTTTAAGAATTTTATAATTTCTGTTTTTTTATATGGAGTTGTATTTTATATTTATGGATATTTTTCACATTTCACATATAATCAAACCCGGCATATTTTGATTTTTAAATTTACAATGGATTATTTTGTTGTTAATATGGATATATCAGAAAAAAAATAATATTAATAATCTTATAAAAGTTCAAAAGAGAAAGTTGTTTATATGATTTTTACTCATTTTGTAGTAAAAATTATGTAATATTTTCTTAAAAAGAATTTTGCGATATAAAAGGCGTTTTATTAATCGGATGATAAAATAATCATCCGATTTTTTTATAGTGTCTAAAATCGGAGAATTTAAATAAATAAATTTTTTAGCAGTATTGATTGATAATCTCCTCCTTTTACTTCGGTAAATCAAAATTTACCGAAGTAAATAAAAAAGCTTTAATAAAGCATGAAATAGACATTATTAACTATTTTTATTGTTTATAAAAGTAGTGATTTTTAAAATAAATGATTTACTTTTTTGAAAATACACAGTTTTTTCAGAAGTAAATTTATACATTGTATATATTTTATAAATTGTATATCTTTCATATGTTATATTATAAATATAATTTATCTATATAAAATATATTATAATTTATATATAATATAAATATCAAATCTTCTATTTATAAAATCTTATTTATATTATTCATTGTTTTATATAAAATATATAATATATTTTATATAAAAGTAGAAAATTTCAAATAATATTTATTATATAATGTATATAATATTATATATTATACAACAAAACAAGAATTGTAATGGTGTTACCTTTCTTGTGCGGGACCATTTAGAAAGAAACCTCTAAATGTAGAAATAAAAAAATCAGGTATAAAAGCCTGATTTTTATTATTAATTAAAATATAATTATGATATAAGACAAAACATATTATTTTAAGGATAAAACAGGGTCTTTTTCATAGATAATTAGTATACATTCAATAACAACCAAAGATAAACCATAAATTTCAAGGATCCCGAGTGACGGCCATATTGGGAGTAAAAGTCCAACAATTGCGGCAATAAAAATGGTTATAAAGCAATTTCTAATCTTCTTGTCATAGCTTCCAAGACCGTATAATAGGTTTCCAGTATAGAAAAACAAGAATGTAGAAAGCGCTATAAAATCGTGTGATTTCGTCCCATCAGAGAAAACCCCAGAAAGAATCATAAAAATTCCTGATAGTATAACATAAGAGCCTCCAACAATCTTAAGTTTGTTTTCGGAGTGTGAAATAACAAGAAATCCATGGATACTCATAAAAATTCCACCGATTATGACTCCTACAGAAAAAATCCATGGCGATAAAGCGAGCGCTGGTTTTCCAAGTTTGCTGAAAGTATAGTTGAGAATATTCCACCAATTTTTATTAATGAAAATACTAACACTTGTAAAAATAAAAAATATTATTATGCTTAATAATCCGAAAGCTCGTCTCATTTAGACGCACCTCACAAAAATTATATAGATAATCACTATTATTTCAATCATCGTTAATCAACTATTATCAATATTTACTTTTGGTTTAAACCTTGCATATAATGCTTTATAGTATAATGGTACCCTTACACAGCACTTTCCATTACAATTGTCTATTAAACCATTTAAATATAAGAATTTTATGTTTTCGTCATATATATTAAATTCTACATTATTTGGTTCAAATAATATTTTCATTATTAAATCCTTTTCATTTTTTGCTTTGTTTATTATATTTGCTATGTTTTTGTCTATATAAACATACATGTAATCATATAACGTTTTTTCAAAATGTTTTTCTGTTATTATTTTTTCTCCTTTTGCTTTTTTCATTACTAAATCATATGCAAGACCATTGGTTAATCCTGGTTGTCCTGCTGCGTTGTGCCATATTAATTCTTTTACTTTTTCTTCGAATATTTGTCCTGTTTCTTTTTCATGTTGTGAAAGTAAATCATATACTTGTCCTTTCGTAAAGTAGGGTATTTCCATGTGTTCTGCTATGTTGTAAGGACTCCCTTTATCATCAGGCATTATAGGAATATATTTTGCACCTGAAAATATTACACTTCTCAATTTATATTCTTTTTTCATATGAAACATCGCTCTTATTGTATGCAAAAATTCATTTAATACTTCTAAAGTTTTTAATTTTTCAAAATCATCTACCATCAATATTATTTCTTTATTTTCTTTTTCTGCTATTTCAAAAATAATATTATTTATTCTTTTTAAATTTTTTATTTTTAATTCATCTGCTCCCATCTCTTTAAGGGACTTTCTAAAATCATTTATAAATTTTTTTTTTGAATTCATCATAACCTATTTTGCCATATCCATTTAATGATATATATATTGTTAAATATTTGTTTCTTAAATTTTCTATCAATGTTTTCAAAAATGTAGTTTTACCTGACTCTTCTGGAGATATAATATTAAAATATCTCCAATTTTCTATATGTTCAAGTGCTTCTTCCATTATATCTGGTCGCTCAATATAATAACATGTTTTTTTATCAACAGGTCCCGATGTACAAAAAATTCTCATGATATACCTCCGGTGTTACACGCTTACAGCGGGTTATAGGATAAAGATTTAAGATTTTAAAATAAAAACATTTTAATATTTGCTTCGCAAATATTAACACCTACGGTGGGTAAAAGGATAATCGCTGCCTGAGTGAATTTAACTTTTTAGACATCGTATTATACACTCTTGGATAATAGAGATTTGACAAATTCAATTATAAATCTTTCGCTATTTGAGCGGCTAATTTTGCATTATTATATACAAGCTGTATATTTGATTCTAAACTTTTCCCTCCAGTAATTTCTTTTACTTTAGAAAGTAAAAACGGTGTTGTTTCTTTTCCTTTTATTCCAAGTTTTTCCGCTTCTTTTATAGCATCATCTATAGCTTTTGTTATTATCTCATAATCCATCTGATATTTTTCCGGTATTGGATTTGCTATAACAGCCCCACCTTTTAAATCTAATTCCCATTTTACATTTAAAAATTCGGCTATTTCCTCAGGTGTATCGAGTTTAAAATTTACCTTATATCCACTCTTTCTTGTATAAAATGCCGGTAACTCTTCTGTTTTATAACCAATTACAGGAACACCAAATGTTTCAAGATATTCAAGCGTTAGTCCTAGATCTAATATAGATTTTGCCCCAGCACAAACAACTGCAACATCTGTATTTGCAAGTTCCTGGAGATCCGCAGAAATATCGAAAGTATCTTGAGCATTCCTATGAACTCCACCTATTCCTCCAGTTGCAAAGACTTTAATTCCTGTCATTGATGCAATGATCATTGTTCCTGCAACAGTTGTAGCTCCATCCATTTTTTTTGCAACTACATATGGAATATCCCTTCTACTAACCTTCATTACTTCTTGGCCTTTTTTGCCGAGATATTCTATTTCGTCATCAGTTAATCCTGCTTTTAATTTCCCATTTATAACAGCAATTGTAGCAGGTACAGCACCATTTTCTCTTACAATTCTTTCAACATTCAATGCTGTTTCAACGTTTTGTGGATACGGCATTCCATGAGATATTATTGTTGATTCTAAAGCTACAATTGGTTTCTGTTCTTTCAGTGCTTTTCTTACTTCATCAGATATAACAAGATACTTTTCTAACATAATCCCAACTCCTTTATTTTTAATTTTATATTTTCTACTGATAATTCATCTGAAATTGTGTCTTTTGAAGACAATGTAATAACAGATGCGCCTATCGCAAAAACAACAGATTCTCTTAAAGAATAGTTGTTTAAATAACTATATACCAAACCGGCTAAAAATGCATCACCAGCTCCTGTTGCATTTATAACCCTTATTTCTGGTATACTTATTTTAAATAATTCTTTTTTATTTGCACAAATTACACCATCTTTACCCAAAGTTAGAAAAACATTTTTTACTCCTTTTTCTAAAAGAATTTTACATGCTGTCTTCGCATCATTATCGTTTCTTATCTCGACACCAGTTAAAACTTCTGCTTCCAACCTATTTGGTTTAATTGTATGGAATTTTCCAACAATATCTTTAACCTTTTTTGCTTTTGAAGTCGAAACAGTATCCAGAAAAAAAGCAACATTAAAATTATTAACTAAATATTTTATGCTTTCTTCTGGAATATTCGTGTCAATTACGCACAACTTTGCTTTTTCTATTATTTTCTTTTTAGATTTTATAAAACCAATATCTATTTTATCACAAGCATCCATATCAGACAAAGCAACTGCCATATCACCATTTTCATCAATAATAGCCAAATATGTTGAAGTATTATAATCGTTTAAGACAATAGAATCTTTCATATCTATTCCTATATTTTTCGAATGTTCCAAAATCTTTTCCCCATACATATCTTTTCCAAGTGCTGTTATCATTTTTACATTTATATTCATTCTTGCAATATTTTCTGCAATATTCCTTCCAACTCCACCTAAAGATATATTTAATTTTCCAGGATTAGAATCTTTCATTTTTAAAATTCCTTTCGAAAATCCATTTATATCTATATTTGCGCCACCAATTACTACAACATAATCTTTTTCATTGATAATATATCCTCTTCCCAAAATATATCCCTTTTTTATTAAATTTGTTATATGTACTGCTACAGAAGATCTGGCAATATTGAGTATTCTGGCTATTTCTTCCTGAGTTATAAATGGATTTGATTTTACGAGTTCTAATATTTCCTTTTCTCTATTTGTCATAATATCACCTAAACTTTTGTTTATTATTTTAGTCATATGTTTATGATATCACATTTTTTTAGTTTTTTCAAGTAAAATATTAAGAAAACATCCATATATTCTAAGTTTTTTTTAAGGTTTATAAGTTATTATATAAATAACACAAAAAGAGTTGGAGGTTGATATTATGAGAGGTTATGCATATCCTGGATATCATACATTTGGAAATTTTTTTGGATTAGGTTATGGATGGTATGGGTTGTTGGAATTAATTATACTGGGTATGCTAATATTTGCAGTATTTTATTTTTTATTTAAAAATAACACTAGAAAATATCAAGATTATTATATTCCCAAAAAACAAATGTATGAAAAAAATGAAGCTCTAAAAATTTTAAATGAAAAATTTGTAAAAGGCGAAATTAACGAGGAAACATATATAAGAAAGAAAAAATTAATAGAAAATTGAGATATAAACAACTAATAAGAGCCCTCTTCAGAGGGTTTTTATGTTATAATATTATATAAATAGGTTATTCCAAAAGTAATAACAAACTTTGGAGGAAATTATGAAAAAATCTATTATATATATTTTATTAGCTGCTGTTTTAATGGGAAGTACCTTTCCAATACAAAAAATCGGGCTTGCAAATACAAACCCTTTAATTTATGTTACGTTAAGATTTTCAATAGCAACCATTATTTCTTTTTTTATTTTTAAAAGAGGAAAATTTTTTTATTCCTTCATCTTAGGATTAGTTTTATCTATTGGTTACATATCCCAAATAATTGGCATAAAATATACAACAGCAACAAAAGCAGGATTCATTACATCTCAATATATAATACTTATTCCATTGTTTTCTTATTTAATAGATAAAGAAAAAATTAATAAATATCAGGGATTGGGATTTTTATTTTCTATTATAGGTTCATATCTTTTATCTGGAGGTATAAATGGTTTTAATTTAGGGGATTTTTTAATGATATTATGTGCTATAAGTTTCGCATTACATATAGTTTTAATTACTAAATTCAGTAAAAAAATTAATGAAAAAGATTTATTAACCTTTCAATTTCTTACTGTAACTATAATTAGTTTTTTTACCATGCTCTTTTTCAAAATTGATTTTAAAATTTCAGTACTCTCTTTTTTAACAATTTTATATTCCGCAATTATCGGAAGTATTATAGTAATTTTTCTCCAATTGAAATATCAAAAAAAGATAGGAAGTAATTTGACTGCTATACTGTTTTTAGTTCAACCTATATTTTCAGCATTTTTGTCTTTTTTTATTTTAAAAGAACAAGTCACATTAAATCAATTTGCAGGTTCAGTAATATTATTATTTAGCATTTTAATTTCAAGTTTTAAAAGAATATAATTTCTCAAGTTTTTAAACGCAACAAAGAGTTTTATACGTTCTCAAAATCAGTTCTATCAATAAAATTCCTTAATGCTAAGCCTATTTTTTCAAGTAATAAATACATATTTCTATTAATGTATTTAATTCTTTTTAATCAAATATTTTTGATTATCATATTCAACTATTCTTATAAAATTAGCTAATGCATTTAAAACATCCTTTGTGTTTTCTTCAAAATGGGATATAATTTTTTCAACTTGTTCTAAACGCAAGGGATGTTTTTCTGTTATATCCAGAATTGCTTCTAAAGAATTTTTATACCTACTTACATCAAATTCTCCTTCTTCTCTATATGAAATAGATACAGCATTTGGAATAATTTTTTCAGCATAGTTCAAGGATTTTTTAGATGGAATTCCAACCCATTTTTCCACTGGTGGTCTTACTGGAGTATTTATAAAAACCTTATTTGGTAAAGGATCTATGCTTTTTATTATTTCAGCAATCTTTTCAATATCTTCTTTACTATCATTTATATCTTTCATCAACATAATTTCTATCCAAATTTCACCTTTAAATTCCTTAGCAAAAATTCTTAATCCTTCAATAATTTTTTCATATTCAATATTAAAAATAGGCCTGTTAATAAGTCTAAATTTTTTTTCATCTGATGCATCTATACTTGGAAGGATTAAATCTGCATTTAAAAGTTCATTTCTAACTTTTTTATCATACAGCAGAGAACCGTTGGTAACAACAGCAATTTTGAATTCATCTTTATAATTTTTCCTAATCCAGTTAATTATTTTGCCTATTCCATTATGTAAAGTAGGTTCTCCATCACCAACAAAAGTAATATAATCAATAGATAATTCAGAATGCTCTATAGAATGTTTTAACTCTTCAATAATTTCCTCTGTTGGAAAATATTCCATTCTTTTATTGGTAAAATTTGTAGTTTTTCCAAGTTGACAATAGATACACGAATAGTTACACGTTTTTAATGGGGTTAAATTTATCCCCAAAGAGTTTCCCAATCTTCTTGAAGGTACAGGGCCAAAAACATATGACATGTTATCATCTCCTAAAAATTATTATATATATAATACATATATCATAATAATTATATCACACTAAATTCAAATTTTTAAGAAATTTCTAAGGTTCATTATGTATAATAAAAATACATTTTATAACTATTCTAAAAACATATCAAAAATAATTTAAGGAGGGATTTGTATGAAGAAGATAGCATATATTTTACTAGTATTATTGATTTTGAGTTTTTCATTGATTAGTTGTGTAGCAAACGTAAACGAAGATGCAGATGTAGTAAATTCAACAGTAAAGGTTCTTTTAACAGATAGGCCAGTAAGTGAAGTTGATAGTTTATGGGTTTATATTAAAGATTTCACCTATACTTATGAAACTATAGACGGTGAAACTGTAACTTCAACCCCTATTTCTATTGAAAAAGAATATGATATTCTAAGTTTAGCAGGAACAGAAACAACCCTATTTAACTTTGAAATACCCGAAAACTCTACTCTCGTAAACTTAAAAATGACGGTTAAAGATGCAACAGTTACGATAGCAGGGGAAGATCATTCCGTTATTCTTATGAAATCAGATATCTTAATACCAAATGTGGATATAAATATTGGAGAAGGCGGAGAATTGGTATTGGATTTTGACGTTGTGAGATCTTTACACCAAATGGGTAATAACGATATATATAAACTTTCGCCCGTATTAAAACCAACTTTCAGAAGAGGAAATGCCAATGATCTATACTTAGTCAAAGGAAACATCACTGACAATTCAACCCCTGTTTCAAAAGCTATTGTTACTATAAGCGATGATTCAACATTATTAAGAATAACTTTTTCAGACAAAAATGGAAACTTTCATCTTGGAAAATATAAAAATGGAAATTATACGATAAATGTCTATACAAACATTAACTTACCAGATGAAGATGTTGATTTAGATTTCAGCTTATATACACCAGATGCAACAAAAATTATTACTATAGACAATTCTGATTTGGATTTAAATATTGATATAAGTAAGCAAAATTGATTTAAAAAAAGAGGTTGGTATTTGTACCAACCTCTTTTCATTTATAGTATAATTAAATTGTGCAACACAATTTAAAGAATGGGGGGATAAAATGAAAAATGGATACTTCAAGATATATAAACTCCATATATTTTTATTTTAAAATTTTTTTGAAGATTTCGATTCCTATGTTTATTATACTATCATCTGGCAAAAAATAAGGGGAATGTAACCCAAATTTTTTATCAACTTTCGTCCCCAGCCAAAACATTAATGATGGATATTTTTCAGCAATAAAACCAAAGTCTTCACCTGTCATTTTGTACCCACAATTAATAATTTGATATTCATTATTTATTTTTTCTATAAATTCATTATATAAATACTCATCATTAACTACTTCTTTATATCTAGATCCCATTGTAATTTCATATTTTACTTCTGTAAAATTCTCTATTGATTTTAATATTTTATTCAATTTATTAATATAACTTTCTGTATAATCAAGATTTAAAGATCTAATACTTCCTTCAATTTTTGCATATGATGGTATTACATTTCGAACTTCCCCTGATTGAATCTTGCCAATCCCGAATAGTAAAGGTGAAGTTGGATTTTTTGGAATTTTTTCTATAGAATCTAAAAATATTCTCATTGCATTTAATGCATTTTTTCCATCTTGTGGAAAGGCTATATGTGCATTTTTCCCAAAAAATTCTATATCTATTTCAACAGCAGAGGCAAACAAAACCCCTTTCGATGTAGCTATTGTTCCTTTTTCATATTCATCTGTAACATGGAGAGCATAAGCTTTGGAAATATTAAATTTATTGAAAATACCAGACTCCAATATTTTTTTTGCTCCTCCACCACCTTCTTCAGCAGGTTGGAATAAAAATAAAAGATTTTTTTGTATATTATTTTTTAAAACGTATTCTATAAGACCATATAAAATGGACATATGAATATCATGACCGCATGCATGCATAAAATTATTTTTTGATTTAAATTTAATTTCATTTTTTTCTTTTATTGGCAACGCATCGATATCTGCTCTGAATAAAATATAATTATTATTTTTTAAAGGTGTATATTTTACAACTAACCCTGTGCTTAGAGGTTTTAATATTTCAATTTTTGTATTATATTGTTTTGATAAATCTATTATATTTTTTTCTAAAATTTTTGTTGTTTCAAATTCTTCAAATCCTAATTCAGGATTTTGATGTAATATATGTCTTAATTCAACAGGAGATATCATAATAATTCCTCCAATATTTTAATAATTTCGTCTATTTCATTATAAGAAATGTTTAACGCTGGTAATAATCTAATTACTGTATTATTAGAAATAACATTTAGCAATAATCCTTTTTGAAAAGCTTTATCTCTTAAATTTGGATACGAATCATCTAATTCAATTCCAATCATTAACCCTTTCCCTCTTATATCAACTATTTTTAATGAATCAATATCTTCGATTTTTTTGATAATATATTGTCCTTTTTTAGATATATCTGTTAGTAACGTTGGAATATTTTCCAATATATATTTAGCTCCAGCTAAAGCTATTGGGTTAGGAGCAAATGTAGAACCATGATCACCAGGTTTTAAAATATCTATAGCTTCATTCAAAAATATTGTCGCTCCTAATGGTAATCCACCACCTAATGATTTTCCTACTGTAATTATATCAGGATTCAAATTAAAATGTTCATACGAAAAAATTTTTCCCGTTCTTCCAAGACCAGCCTGAATTTCATCACAAACAAGAATAAATTTTTTTTCTTTATGATGTTTATTTAATATTTCAGCAAATTCATCTGTTAAAGGAAGAACTCCTCCAGAACCCTGAATAGGTTCTACAAAAACCGCTACAACTTCATTGCCATGATATTTCATGTAATCATCAAAACCACCAATATCATTGAAAATAAATTCTTTACAATGAGGCAAAAGAGGTCTAAAAGGGGTTTTTAATTTTTCAAAGCCATTTATAGATAAAGCGCCTAATGTTCTTCCATGAAATCCATTTTTGAAATATATAATTTTATTTTTTTTATTTGTTGATATTTTTTTAATGGCTTTTAATGCTGCTTCAGTTGCTTCAGCACCAGAATTTGTAAAGAATACTGTTCCTTCCTTTCTAGTAAAATGAACTAATTTCCGAGCAACATATTCAGCATCTTCATCCAAAAAGAAATTGGATATATGCATATATCTTTCCATTTTTTTTTGCATTATATGAATTAAACTATCATTTGAATGACCAAAAGATAATACACCAATTCCTGCAAATGAATCCAAATATTTTTCACCTTTTTCTGAATAAATATATACACCCTTAGCATTAGCAATTTGTAAATTAAAATAATCATATAATTTTAAAATCATAATTCAAACTCCTTTATTAATGCTTTTGTCGCTTCATTTAAATATTTTTTATCAATAAGACAGGATATTTTTATTTCTGATGTAGTAACCATTCTTATTGGAATATCTTCAAGCGCTTTAAAAAATCTTGAAGCGACACCTTTTTCAGTCTTCATTCCAATACCAACTACAGAAATTTTTGCATATCCGTGTTCATACGTTATTTGAGATTCATTGAAAGTATTTAAAGCCTCTTTTAAATAATTATCAAAATGAGACATTTCTTCTTCAATAATTGTGAATGAGACATTTAGTTTTTCATTTATATTTATAATTGAAATCATATCTACATTAAAACCTTTTTGCGCTATACTTTCAAAAAGATTATATATAATGGCATGATTAAATGGCAAATTAGTTATTGTGACCTGAGTCTGATTTTCCATAACACTCATTCCTGTAACTACAGGATTCTCAATATTATCAGAAACCACATATGTTCCCTCCTCATTTGAAAAAGTACCTGCACAATAAATCTTAACATTAAATTTTTTGGCCACCTCCACAGCTCTATTATGTAAAACTTTTGCTCCTAATGACGCCATTTCAAGCATTTCATCATAAGTTATATAATCTATCTTTTTTGCATCAGGGTATCTTTGGGGATCAAAAGTGAAAATCCCTGGAAAATCACTATATATTTCACAATTACAATTTAAAGCAGCAGCAAAGGCGACTGCCGACGTATCGGAACCACCTCTTCCTAACGTTGTATAATCTCCATCTTCTGTTATACCCTGAAACCCTGTAATTACAAGAACATCATAATATTCCAATAATTTTATTATTTCTGATATTTTAAATTTTTGGATTCTGGCATTATTAAAATCAGATGTGGTAAATATACCTGCTTGAAAAGCATTCAATGATTTTGTACTTATTTTCATATCATTTAAAGCCATAGAAAGCAAAGAAACAGAAACCTGCTCTCCCGTTGCTAAAAGCATATCCAATTCTCTTGGATGAGGATTAATAGAAACTTCCTTTGCTAATTTTATTAAATTGTCAGTAGTTTTTCCCATTGCAGAAACTATAACAATTATTTTATAACCGTCTCTAACTTTATTTTTAATTTTATTTGCTACAAATCTTATTTTATCCGGAGTTGCCACAGATGAACCGCCATATTTTTGTACAACTATATTCATTTTATCACCTACAAATTTCTTAATTCATCTAATAGTCTAGTTTTATCTTTTGTTTTTTCATCAACTTTTTTTATAACTCTTGCTGGAATTCCTGCAACTACTGTATACGGATCCACATTTTTTGTTACTACAGATCCAGCTGCAACAACACTTCCTTTCCCTACTTTAACACCCTCCAATATAACTGCATTGGCACCTATTAAGACATTATCTTCAATAATTACAGGGTCTGCACTTGGTGGTTCTATAACACCAGCAATAATGGAACCTGCTCCTATATGGCAATTATTACCAATTTGTGCTCTTCCTCCTATAACAACATTCATATCTATCATCGTTTTTTTTCCTATTTTTGCTCCTATATTTATTACTGCACCCATCATAATTACAGCATTATCTCCTATCTCAACTAGATCACGTATTACTGCACCAGGTTCTATTCTTGCATTGATTTTTTTTAAATCTAATAAAGGTATTGCCGAATTTCTTCTATCCATTTCTATTCTATACTTTTCAATTATATTTTTATTGCTATTTAAAAATTTTTCAAATTCTTCTAATTCACAAAATAATATACCTACTTTTTCGTTCCCATAATATTCTTCAAATGGTATATCTTTTAAATTTCCACGCAGATATACCTTTATAGGTGTTGATTTTTTAGATCTGGCAATATATTCAATTATTTCATAAGAATTCATATTAATCCTCCTTCATAGTAAGTTCAAAGATATCCTGAAATGTATAAAAACCAGCTACAACTTTCAAAGAAAATTCAGCAGCCTTTAAAACTCCTGCAGCAAATGTTCTTCTTGATAATGCTCTATGTGAAATTGTAATAACTTCACCTAAGTTTCCAAAATATATTGAATGATCACCAGAAACATTTCCCAATCGTAGAGAAGATATATTAACCTCTTTATTCAACACTTCCTTAATCATTTTAGCTGTTCCAGAAGGTTTATCTTTTTTAAATCTATGATGTACTTCAAAAATTTCAATATCAGCATCATCTAATAACTTATCAACTAATTTTACTAACTTTAGTAATACCTGAATGCCAATAGAAAAATTATAGCTCTGAATTATTGGTATTTCATGTGATAAGGTTTTTAATTCATTTATCTGTTCATTACTTAAACCAGTAGTTCCTATTATTAAAGGACATTTGAATTTTTTTGTGTATTCTATTACCTTATTAAAAACTTCAGGTAAGGAAAAATCTATTAATATATCAGGATTTTCTATAAAATTCTCTCCATTCTTATCATACGAAAATACCAATTTATGCCCTTTTTCAGAAAAAAGATTATAAATTTCGTTTCCCATCCTTCCATTTCTTCCAATTATTCCATATTTCATAATATGCTCAACTCCTCAAACAATTTATCAATTAATATTTTTCCATTTTCACTAAGTTCTACCAAAGGCAATCGTACAATATTTTTACAGTATCCAAGTTTAGAAACAGCATATTTTACAGGTATTGGATTTACTTCAACAAATAGTTTTCTCATTAAAATATTATATTTATTATTAATTTCCTGAGCTTTTTTAAAATTCCCATTTAATATTGCATCAGTTAATTCTTTCATTTGTTTTGGCAAAACATTTGAGAAAACTGATATTACGCCATTTCCACCTAATGCCATTAAAGGTAATGCTTGATCGTCATTTCCTGAATAAACTAACATCTCATTGGGTTTATTTGATATTAATTCTGCTATTTGTGAAATGTTTCCGCTTGCTTCTTTTATACCAATAACATTTTTATTTTTATCGAAAATCTCAATAGCAGTATCAGGTAAAATATTTCCTCCTGTTCTTGATGGAACATTGTATAAGATTATAGGTAATTCAGTTCTTTCAGCAATATAGGTAAAGTATTTGACTAAACCTTTTTGGGTTGATTTATTATAATAAGGATTTACTATAAGCAATCCATCAGCACCATTCTTTTCCGCAAGTTTATTGTTATTCAATACATGCTCTGGATTATTGGATCCAGTTCCTACAATAACAGGTATCTTTTTATTTACAATCTCAACTACTTTTGAAACTATTTTTTCTCGTTCTTTTTCATTTATTGTTGGAGCTTCTCCAGTCGTTCCTAAAACTATTAATGCATCAACAAATTCTAATTGGAAATTCACAAATTCTTCTAATGCATTATAATCAACTTCAAAGTTTTCATTAAACGGAGTAATCATAGCAGTGCCAACACCGTTAAACATAAATATCCCCTCCTTGACGAATCTTTTGATTCGCTTAAAATATTATTGTTGAGAAATAATCATCCAATATTTCAGCTCTTCTAATCATTTTAAATTTTTCACCATCATAAATAAATTCAGCAGATTTTAATTTTCCGTTATAATTGAATCCCATCGAATGTCCATGAGCTCCAACATCGTGGATTATTAAAATATCTTCCTCTTCGATTTTAGGTAATTTTCTATTAATGGCAAATTTATCGTTATTTTCGCATAATGACCCAACGACATCATATGTTTCATATTCTCCAAATTTATTTAATACCGTAATATGATGATATGCTCCATAAATAGCTGGTCTCATTAAATTTGCCATATTCGCATCAACCCCAACGTACATTTTATAACTACTTTTGATATGTAATACTTTTGTTATTAAATAACCATGTGGTCCTGTAATATATCTTCCATTTTCTGTGTATAATTTTGGTTTAAAATCATTAAAATAATAATTGTATAGATCTTTTATATTTTTACTCAGTAAATTAATATCCAACTCTTTTTCTTCAGGCTTGTAAGGGATACCAAAGCCACCCCCTATATCTATAAACTCAAATTCTATATTTAATTTTTCTGAAATATTTTTGACTGCTTCAAAAATGATTTGAGTATTTCTGGTAATCATATCTGTACTTAATGTATTGGAAACAAGCATAGCATGAAATCCAAATCTTTTTATACCAGAATCTATCATAATCTTATAACCTTCTAAAACCTTTTTATAAGGCATACCAAATTTTGAATTCTTTGGATTACCTATAACTTCAGTGCCATATGCGTTTTTAGGAGTATATCTTATTGAAGCTATATCTGGTTTGCCTATTTTACTTAAAAATTTTTTTATATGATCTGTATCGTCAAAATTGATTATAGCCCCTAAATCATATGCTTTTTTATATTCCTCAATAGGTGTATTGTTTGATGTAAAAAGTATGTCTTCTCCATTAATTCCTGATTTTTCCGATAAGATAAGTTCAGCCATAGAGCTACAATCAGTTCCAGCACCATTTTCTCCTAAAATTCTTAATATGTAGGGTGTAGGTGTTGCTTTTACAGCAAAATATTCTTTAAAGTCACACCAATTAAATGAATTTTGTAATTTTTTTAAAGAATTCAAAATTCCTCTTTCATCATAAACATAAAATGGTGTTGGAAAATTTCTTAGTAAATAATTAATATCAAATGGTATTTTTTTCATATTATCATCCATTCAACTCATAATGTTTTAATAATATTCTCACGGCATTTGTAGCGGCACCAACTCTAACATTATCAGCTACAATCCATAACAGAAAAGTATCTTCTTCAATTTGTCTTAATCTGGAAACATAAGTAATATTACTTCCAGCTACATTTAAAGGGGTTATTAATTCTTCGGTATATACAACATTTTCTACATTTGATATAAGTTTTTTTAATTCTTTTACTGAACTTTTTCCATTTATTTTAAATGCTACGCTTTCGGAATGTCCGTATAAAACAGGAACTCTTACTGCTGTTGGATATATTTTTATTTTATTATTATTAAAAATTTTTCTTGTTTCATTCACCATTTTCATTTCTTCTTCTGTAAAACCATTTTGCATTATATTTCCTATCAATGGAATTACATTGTGATGTATTAAATCGGGAAAATAGTTAATGTTATTATTCCCATTTTCTTGATCCAAAAGTTCTTTCATTCCTTTATTTCCAGCACCAGAAACTGCCTGATACGTACTTACAAATATTTCAGAAATACCAATTTCTTTTTGTATATTTGATAAAGCTAAAACCATTTGAATCGTAGAACAATTTGGATTTGCTATAATTCCTTTATAATTTTTTATAATATCCCCATTAATTTCAGGAACAATTAATGGTATATCTTTTTCCATTCTAAATGCTGATGAATTATCTATAACAGTATTCCCATTTTTACTAGCTATAATAGCAAATTTTTTTGAAATCGTGCTCCCTGCAGAAAAAAGTAGATAATCATAATGTTCTTTCATTTTTTCTTCAGTTAATTCTTCAACAAAATAATTTTTATTTTTGAATTTTATTTCTTTTCCTTGTGATTTTTTTGATGCAAACAATCTTAACTCTGTAATATCCAAATCAAACTCCTCTAAAACCTTTATCATTGTTCTACCAACTTCTCCAGTAGCACCAACAATTCCAATTTTCACATTATCCCTCCTAATAAAAATGGCCTTCCACAACGGAAGGCCAAATTGAAATAATATTATCAATAAATATTATCCCAAACGGCTCTCCGCATGTTTTTCATGCGACAGTTGCATAGGTATTCCCTATACAACCAGGCATGTAAGACGGGTATATCTTACATCCTTCGGCAACCTCGCCTTTCATCTACCCCAAGCCTACCCAAGCGATAGGTAGATTACTCTTCTCGGTTGCGCCTCCGTTTGTTCGTTTTACATATTAACTTTTGCAGTAGTTTAACAAATTAAAATTAATAAAAAATTACGATAATATTACATTTCGAACAACGAAATTCACTTAAAAATTTTTCAGAATTCACTTTGTTATTTAATTTTTCCTATTTTTACTTTTATTTTTTTCATTCTTAAGCGTTCAATGAATCTTATAATAGGGCATCGCATTTTCCATTTTTGAAAAAAACTCATAACAAATACCTCCAAAGATTTCTTATATTATATCATAAAATATAACAAAATGTAAATAGTAATAAAAAAACAGAGCACATCGCTCTGTTTTATGGCGGAGAGGGTGGGATTTGAACCCACGGACGGGTTTTGCCCGTCACACGCTCTCCAGGCGTGCGCCTTCGACCGCTCGGCCACCTCTCCAAATTTATTAACTTTCCAAGATATTTTATCATATCTTTGAGTTTTAGTCAACTACTGTAGATAAATAAATTTGAAACTTTTTATTAATTTTTGCATTAATAATATAATTTCATAGTTTTATTTTTCTGAATTCAATTTTTCATAACAATCTCTACAAACTGCTATATATTTTTCAAATCCACCTACATCTATCTCAGAACCATTACCAACAATTTTAAATGAGATTGTTCCATTATATTCACCACATTCATGGCAAACAGCTTTTTTCTTAATTATTTCATCGGCATAAGCGGAAAGTAGAATTGTTGTTTTAAATGGATTATTTTTATAGGTTAAATCCAATCCGGAGCAATATACATTTATTCCTTTTTTAATCAAATCAAGAATAACGTCTTTCAATTCTTCATCAAAGAATTGAACTTCATCTACAAAAACAGCTTTTTCATCATAATCCAAGTGTTCATACATCTCTTTCGAGTGTTTTATTGGTATAGCTTTAATTTTTGTTCCTGTATGAGAAACAACGTATTCAGAAGAATATCTATCATCTATAACAGGTTTAAATACTTTTATTTTTTTTCTACCCAATGTATAAATCTCAACAAAAGATATAAGTTCTGACGTTTTTCCAGAATACATAGGACCTACAATTAATATAAATTTTCCAGACATTTCTATTCCTCCTCTGAATATCTTTTTTCTCTTAGATTTTTTAGGTATAAAAAATCTAAGCGTAAAATGAAGCCGGTCAATTTTGCACGGATGCAAAATACCGAACATGGATGTGAGTCTGATACGACCGGCGAGAATGAGCTATTTTTGAGGATTAACAATCAAGGTTTGAGCGACTTTACTTTTTGGACATCGTATATCTTTTATAAATAACTATATGGAAAAAAATTAATAATATTATGGATATAAAATATAAAAATATATAAGAATTATCTTTTAATGTAATATATGGTATATATCTATTTATATATTGCAAAAGACTCTTTATAATGGATATGTAATAATTTACAAAATTGGATACAAAATCTGGCAAATGTACAATTATATACAATCCAGATAAAATCATTAGCGAATATATTATTGGTGTAAAAAAAACACTTAAAAATATTCCTACAAAAGAAAAACCTTTGAAAAACAAAATACTCCAAGGTAGCACAGCTAAAAATGCAGATAATGTGACTAAAAATGGATTATTTGTATATTCTATAATTATTAATATTGAAAGTGCTGCAAAATAACTCATTAAAAATCCTGCAGAAAAAAGCACATTAGGATTATACAATAAATTTATTACACCAATTAGACCAAGAATATTTTTTGAATTAACATTCCATCCTATTAATTTATTTAATTCAATTATAGAGAGCAAAAAAGTTGCCCTCATTGCTGAATCTGAAAATCCAGATGCTGATAAATATATAAATAATATTATTATAGTAATTAATCTTCTAATATTAATGGGAAAAAGTGTAAAAGAATATAGAAAATATAACAAGGAATAAATTATATAGACATGGAACCCTGATACAGCAAACAAATGCAGGAGTCCTGTATTTTTAAAGATTTCCGCATTTTTTCCTTTTAATCCACCAAAAACTACCGAAAAAAGTATTTCTCTATTATCATATTGAAAATTCCTGTATATCCTTTTTTTAAAAAAATTCCTTACAGAATATATACTTTTTTCTGAAGAGTTAGCCATATAAATTGGATCGAATTTACCATTAGTTTTTTTACCTACAATGTATATATTATTACCTATTTCAAAAGGATCAGTAGTAAATTTATTATACGAAAAATACAATTTTCCTTTTATACTTTTCCAAGAATCATCATAATAAACTTCATTAGTTTTTACTATATAATAGTTATTTGATTTATCAATAATTGTTCCTAAAATCCCTAGTTCTTTATTTGTCGGAATTGAATATGAAGTAATTGTTTTAATTAACACTAAAGACAATATTAGTATAAAAAATACTTTTGTTTTTAATGAGTAATTAAATAGAAAAAAGACTACAGCCATAAAAATTATGGCTGTAGTTATCATTTTCAATTTTACAAAAAGTATTAAAACAATTACACTAAAAAATAGATTTATAAAAAATGGCATTATGCTCCAAATTTTTCAAGTTTTCTTGCATTTGCCATTAACAATCCCATTAAATCAACAGCATAAATTGTTCCCATAGAACCTCTTGCTGCTTCAAATTCATCAAACGATTTTGATAATCCTGCTCTTGTATAAGGAGATTTAATCATAAAAGGAACTGGGTGCCAACTATGCCCGCTAATAGCTACAGGTGTAGAATGGTCGCCAGTAACAACTAATACATCAGGGTTTAATTCTAATAATTCAGGTAATGCTTCGTCTACCATTTCTATTACATGAACTTTTGCATCAAAATTCCCATCTTCACCATATGAATCTGTTTTCTTTATATGTATATAGAAAAAGTCATAGTCATTCCAGTATTTTTTTAAAGTCTTAAACTCATCTGAAGGTGTTTCTCCGTCGACATTTAAAATATCCATTCCAACTAATTTTGCTAATCCTTTATACATAGGATATACAGCAATAGCAGCTGCTCTCATTTTATATACTTCTGGAAATTGCGGAATATTTGGATATTTAGAAAAACCTCTAATTAAAGCAAAATTTATCTTTGGTTCATCTTTTAAAACATCTCTAATTTTTTTCATTAATTTTGTAAATATTTCAGCAGTTTTTTCTGCATCTGGATGAGTTGCATGAGCCCATTTTATAGGCAACCCTTCCTTTTGCGGATCAGCATCTTCAATTCTATCATCAAGACCTTCACCTGTTAATTTAACTACAAATCTATGTTCTTTCCCTGCATAAAATTGAATCTTAACCCCATCAATTTCTTTAATATTTTCTTTTAATTTTTCAACTATCTTTGCAGATTCTTCTGATTTTGGCCTTCCAGCTCTTCTATCAACTACAGTATCACCATCTATTGTAGCAAAATTTCCCCTTGCAACAACATCTTTTTCTCCAACCTCAACATCTATACCTAATGCTTCTAAAATTCCTCTTCCAATTTGGTATCTTATAGGATCATATCCAAAAATACCCAAATGTCCTGGTCCTGAACCTGGTGTAATTCCTGGTAAAACTGGTATTGTTTGACCTAAATCTGACTCTGTTGCAATTTTGTCTAAATTTGGTGTATTAGCTGCCTGTAAAGGTGTTTTTCCATTAACTACTGTATCTCCAATACCATCCATTACTAACATCACAATTTTTGAATTAGTTTTTGTAATTAGAGGTTGTAAAAATTCCTGTCTATCTACCATCATATAGTTCCCTCCCCAAGATTAATTTTCATTACAATTATAACATACTTTAATTCTAAGTATATAATATTTTAGTAAATTTTTAGATAATTAATCATTGACTATATACAATTATGATATAATTGAACTGTCAAATAATAATAAATGAAAAATAAGGAGTGATTGATTTGATAAAAGGTATTATTTTCGATTTGTATGGTACATTGATAAATGCCAATCATCTTTTTCTTCCAATAGCTGAAATTATTTCTAAAGAGATTAATATTCCCGCAATAGATTTAGAAAAAACAATCAGAAACGTATATAATAAGTATTTTAATTCATATCATTTAAAACCATTTAAACCCGAAAGAGAATATTACAATTTGATGTTTAAAGAATTAAAAAAGTTTTATAAATTAGAAAATTCAGAAGAATGGTATATTAACCAAATGTATAAAACCTTTATTGAATTAAAACCATATGATGATGTTGAATTTTTAAAAACAATAAAAAAGGCAAAAATAAAAATAGCAATACTATCTAATGCTGATGATGATTTTGTAATTCCTGCATTGAAAAATAAACCTTTTCCTTTTGATTTTTTAATTACATCATATTCAGTTAAAATGTATAAACCTGATCCGAAAATTTTTGAATATACATTAAATAAAATGAATTTACAAAAAAATGAAGTAATTTTTGTTGGAGATAATTATAACGTTGATATAGTCGGCGGAAACAATTTTGGTATAAAATCAATATTAATAAAAAGATGGAACCAAAATATAACATATTCTGATTCCATCTATGTATTGAAAGAATTATATAAATATTTAAAATATTAAATTTACTTTGCGTGCAGCACCACTTCTAAATAACGTCCTGGTGCCAGCACCTTTCTTTACTAAATCAAATAATTTATCTGAATCTTCTATAAATGAACCAGACAAAATCTTTACAGGAAATACATTCTCAACCATTATAGTCGAAGGGCCTGCAATAGCTACTCTTTCAGTATTTATATAATTTAATATATAATCGATTGTACCATTTACAATAGTCGTTCCTGTAATAATAACAGCTGTACATTTAGGCAACATTTCTATTATTGCCCAGTCAGGTAAAATCTGGTCATGTCTTCGCTGTCTGTCAAAAACAAGAACATCCCACACTTTTGGCCTTAAAGCATCAACAAACGGTGTAATTTCTCCAACAATTCCTACTATATCTTTTTTATTAAATTCCATCAATTTCAACGTATCGCCTTCAATAAATCTTTCTGGATCTTTATTAAAAATCGCATTTACCGCAGCATAAGATACAGATCTCAAAAGAGGATCGCCAGAAAACAAGCCTACTTTTAATAAATCTTTTACTTTCATACCAACTTCAGCTTTACTTTCAGGCATTCCATCTAACCCCATACATTTGTAAAATTCTTCACATTTCCCGAGAGTGTCTTCTTTATTTGTAGCGACAAATCCTGTTCTACCATCACTTAATTTAACCGCAGTTTCTCCAATACCAATCACAAAATCTTCAATAATTTCATCATCAATGTTTTTCAAAGCCATATCATATAGTTTTTTTGCTATTGTCATTCTATCCCTCCATATTTTTATATTCTATATTATTATACAATTTTTAACATCATTATTCAAATATAATTTAAAAAAATCTGTAAGAAATAAATGGTAAAATAAAAAAAATAACTAAAATCAGGAGGTGTTTTTTATGAGAAGCATATTACAGGACTTTACACCAGAATTTTTGAAAATATTAAATAAAGACAAAATTTTTTGGTTTGATGGTTGGAGAGAATACAAACAGAATAAACCAAAAATTATAAGAGAATATGAAAAATTAGAAAATCTAAATAATGAAAAAATTAAAAAGTATCTTGGTGAAATTAAACGAAAAGATCTTGATATGTTCAAACAATACTGGGAGAATAACTTTTTGCAAATAAAAAAAGATATTGTTATGAAACTTTCAAGAAATTCTGAATATTTCCAACTTAAAAGAGGTGACTTTGTTGTCTATGTAACAGGACTACTCGGACTAAAACCTTTTTATTATATTGAGACATACTATGGCACTGTAATATTAATAGATGCATTCTACCATTTTTTAAATAATATTGATATCAGAAAAACCGTTGAAAATGCAATATTAAAATTTATAAATGAAAATCCTGTCAATTCAAAAAAAGCTTTATTTGCCAAATTATTATCTCAAATAGAGAAATACATATATGACAATAACAATATATATAAAGTAATGGAAAAAATTGTCAAAATTTTATATGAAAATGTTGATTATTATAATTGGGTTGGATTTTATTTAACTGATGATAAAGATAAAAATTTATTGATACTTGGTAGCTACCTTGGAGAACCTACTGAACATATTAAAATACCTTTTGGTAGTGGAATATGCGGTCAGGCAGCATCTACAAAAAATACATTTGTAGTTCAAGACGTAACAAAGGAAACAAATTATTTATCCTGTAGCGATAAAACAAAGTCCGAAATTGTCGTTCCAATAATTGATAAAAACGGAAATGTTTTTGGAGAGCTGGATATAGACAGTCATAAATTAGAACCATTTACAGTAGAGGATACCCAATTTTTAGAAGAAATTATTAGTTTATTTGTTAAAAAATTTCTTTAATTTTATGAATTTTTTCTTTTTTAACCTATTCACAAAAATGAGAAAAAAAGCTTATTTAATAGACATATTTCTTAATGAAAGTAAAAAAATATTAAAATGATTAAATTTAGGAATTTTCTAAAATACA
Organism: Marinitoga sp. 1197; assembly: GCF_001021165.1. Taxonomy (NCBI): domain Bacteria; kingdom Thermotogati; phylum Thermotogota; class Thermotogae; order Petrotogales; family Petrotogaceae; genus Marinitoga; species Marinitoga sp. 1197. The sequence goes on along the minus strand of NZ_AZAY01000001.1, from coordinate 24,766 downwards.
CTTTTATAGCATATTATGTTAATTAAATCCCTTTATTCACTAAGTTTCAAATCTCAACAAAGTTCATAAAATTTTTTCTTGATTATATATGTTAAATCTGATATCCTATATAATGCTAAACATTTTTTAAGATAAAATTTTTCTATACATTCTTTTTAATTTTGGTCAGGGGGTAATTGATGTGACAAACGAAGAATTATTAGAAATGCTAAAATCCAAGATAAATCATGATACCTGGGAACAATGGTTTACCTCTGCCCAAATATTGGAAATACAGGATAAAAAAGTAATTATAGGAATAGGAAACCTGTTTGTTAAAGATTTTGTAGCAAGAAAGTATGGAACTTTAGTTTCCAACACTTTATCTGATATTCTTTCAAGAAAAATATCAGCTGAATTTACATTTATCCCAGCTGATAAATCAACTAAGAAAAAATCCGGTCCATTAATAAAAAATAGACCATTAAAACTCTCTGATTTTAATTCCGAATATACTTTCGATAATTTTGTTATAGGAGAGGCAAATCGTGTAGCTTATTATTCTGCATTAGAGGTTGCCAATAATCCAGGAAAATACAATCCTCTGTTTATATACGGAGATGTTGCATTAGGAAAAACACATCTTTTACATGCAATTGGTAATCACTTAATGGAAACATCGCCTGACTTAAAAGTAATGTATGTAACAGCTGAAGAATTTATGAATGATTTAATGAAATCTTTAAGAGATGAAAAAATGGATGATTTTAGAGAGAGATATAGGAAAAAGATTGATATATTATTAATTGACGATGTTCAATTCTTAATTGGCAAAGATATGGCACAAGGTGAACTTTTTCATACTTTTAACACTCTTTTTAATCTTGGAAAACAAATAATTATCTGTTCTGATAGAACACCTGAAGAGTTGGCGACATTTCACCCACGATTAATAAGCAGGTTTGAAATGGGACTAGTTGTAAATGTTGACGAACCTGACAAAAAAACTAAACTAAAAATAGCTAAAAAAATGGCAGAGATGAGTTCGGTTTATTTAACAGATGATGTTGTTACATATTTAGTTGAAAATATAGACAATAACCTTAGAAGGTTGAGAGGATTAATTTTAAATCTTTTTTTCCACAGTAAAGTTACAGGAGAAAAAGTAAATATTGAAACAGTGAAAAAATTATACAGTTCTTTAAAGGCTCATAAAAAAAGTATTCCTCAAACAAAAGAAACTTTAAAAGTTTTAAAGAAAAATCTTATTTTAGAAGCTGTTATCAAGGAATATAATTTAACTCGAGAAAAATTATTCAGCTCTACAAGAAAAAAGGAAATATCTGAAGCAAGACAAATTCTCGCATTTATGCTTAAGAATTATGGAAAAATGAAAGTAAAGGATATTTCAAGTTTTATAGGAAAAAATCATTCTACAATAAGTCAGTCAATAAAAAAGATTGAAAAGGAATTAACCAGCGGAAACCTAATATTAAAACGAAGGATAGATGAGATAAGAAAATTATTTGAGGAAGCAGAAAAAATACAGGTTACAGAAAATGTAAGCTAATTAAAGTAAGTTAATTAAAACCGACATCTGTTATAACTGAAGATGTCGGTTTTTTATAATTTTTAGTATAAAATTTATAGATTATAGAATTTTTTACAACAATAAAAAACACATTATTATATTAATGTTCTCCACTAACCGGAAGTTCATAAACGGGATAAGTTAATGAATAACCTAACAAAAATATACATTTTCACTTTTAACTAACTTTTCTTTTTATTAACATAAAAACACTTTTCATTAATATTAATAGATTAGAATAGTATATAGTGAGTTTCCAATAAATAGAACAAAAAGAATTATGGGATGGTGAAAATATGAAATTACAAAAAATTACAGAAAATGTATATTATATCAATGATACTACAAATATTGGAGTTATAAGAGTTAATAAAGAAAACGATGTATTAATAGTTGATTCTGGAAGTGATGATTCAAAAGGAAGAAGAATAATAAAAATTTTGAAAGAAAATGGCTTTAATCTAAAATATATTATTAATACTCATATTCATGCAGATCATATTGGAGGAAATCATTATATTCAGAAGCATATTCCAGAAGTAAAAATATTTTCAACAAGAGCTGAGATAAGTATGATAGAAAATCCTATATATATGCCCTATTTCCTATATTCAGGAGCATATCCTATTAAAGAACTCAGAAATAAATTTTTATTAGCTAAACCTTCAAAGGTTACTAATATTATTGATGAACTTCTTTCAGATATTATTATAGAAAATAATAAAATTTCTTTATTACCTCTTGATGGACACACAGAATTCCAAAAAGGTATTGCTTTTGAAAATGTACTTTTTTGTGGAGATGCTTTAATTTCTGAAGAATTATTAGAAAAACACAAGATACCTGTTAATGTAAATATAAAAAATGCTAAGCAAACTCTCTTAAATTTGCAGAATATGAATTATGATTATTATATTCCATCTCATGGCACTTTACTTAATAACATTTCCACTTTAGCAAAGGAAAATTATAAAAGAATTGAAGAAATAGAAGAAAAGATACTGAATTTTTTAAATACGGAAAAAAGTACTGAAAAAATTATATCTTATATGTTATATTCTTACGGATTAAATATAAACAATGCAACTCTATACTATTTATATAATACAACAATTATGAGTTTTTTAAGTTATTTAAAAGAAGAAAAAAAGATAACAAATATTATAAAAAATAATACTGTTTATTGGAAGATGCTATAAACATATAAGAGCTGTTTTTAACAGCTCTTATATATCTTCTATATTATCAATAATATAATAAACACTGTCAAAATAAATATAGATTTTCCCATCTTTTGATGCATAATATGATACGTTATTCTTATCAGCAAAAATTACAATATCGTTTGAAATAGAGTCTGCTTTTTTCATTTTTTTCAATTTTAAATCTTCAATATTTTTTTGAAAAACAAAATTAAACTTTTTTCTTATTTCTTCCATATTCCCATCCCCTTTATTTTTACCTCCTTTTTAATATTTTTTACTAAATATTTTTATAGTAATTTATAAAATTATCACAACAATTATATCATATTTTTTGTTAAATATAAAATTAAATTATTTTGTAACATTACTTTTTATAGCTTTAATAATCAGAAAATTTGGTTTTTTCATAAGTTTTTTATAATTTTTCTCATCCAGTTTTAAAAAATCTTTTGTTGGTTTTGGCTCATACATATTTACAACAAAAAAATTATTATTATATAATGCATCAAAAATTGTATTAAATGATCTATGATAAAAATAAACAGGAACTTTATTTATTAAATCTTCCAATAGAATTTCCTCAAAATAATTCTCTAAAGAAAAATATAAATATGTCATAATTGGATGATTAATTGAAAATATAAGTACTCCATTTTCTTTCAAAACTCTTTTAAATTCGCTTAATGTAAAATTTAAATCTTTAACATAATGCAAAGTTAGAGAAGAAACAATCATATCGAAATAATTATTATTAAAAGGTAATTTGGTATTCAAATCTAATTCAAGTACATGTGCTTTATTTTCCACTTTTCTTTTTGTGGCCTCTACCATTTTTTTTGAAAAATCTATTGCTACTACTTCTTTAGCATTATTATCAATCAACCATTTAGTATAATAACCAGCTCCACAACCTGCATCTAAAACTCTTAAATTTTTAATTTTTCCTATAGCTTTTATCATTGCAGGACGTTCATAATATGCATTAAATGTTTTTGTATCAACATCAAATTCATAATGTTTGGATAATATATCGTATGATTTTTTTAATTTTTCATGTATTTTCATTATACACACTCCTATTCTAAATATATAATATAGGGTGTCCAATTAGTAAAGCAAGCGAAAACTCGCAGATTGTCCGAAAAAATAGCGAATGAAGCCGGTCAATTTTGCACGGATGCAAAATTGAGTGAAGCCGAACACGGATGTGAGTCTGATACGACCGGCAAGAATGAGCTATTTTTGAGGATTAACAATCAAGGTTTGAGCGACTTTACTTTTTGGACATCGTATATAATATTATATAACAAAAAAGTCCATGTTATTTAACATGGACTTTAATAGTATTTTTTAATGTTATTGCATTTGTGGGACATATCTTCTGGCATTCAAAACACATCAAACATTCACTGGATAATATTTTTCTTTTTTTACTATCAAGTGTAATTATAGTATTAGTAGGACATATTTTTTGACACATTCCACAACCTATACATTTTTTTTCATCAATATTCAATCTTTTTAATGATTTTTTCGAAGCAATACTCAGCATTGAGCCATATGGACAAAGATGTTTATGCCATAATTCTTCTTCAAAAAAAAGAGTTATCAGTGTAGCTAATCCTATGACATATAACAAAATATTTAATTTAATCTTTAGTATTTTAGTAATAATAAATAGTAGTATAAATGAAAATAAAAATATGAATCTAATTATTTTTGACTTTAAAAAAGACGGTGTTCGTAATCTATCAATTTTCATTTTTCTATAAACAAAATCTATAGGTTTAAATATAGTATTTATAGGACATATCCAACCACAATAAAATCTACCAAATAGCGGAGATAATAAAAAACCTGCAAGAAAAATAAAAATCCATTTTATTAATACCTGATTTTTCAATAATATTAAAAATATTATGAAAAATATTATTTCAGAAATATACACTATAAACCTTATTATATTATTTTTATTTTTCATAATCAACCTCCTCTTATGATCTTTCAATAATTTAATTATATTACCAGATTTTCAAAATTTTCGTGTCTAAAATCACAAGTATATAAAAATTTTTTATATGGTATAATATGATATATACTAAAATTTTCACTTAAAATTAAACTTTTTTTTCTTAATATATAGTATAATTATATGAAGAATAAAATTAAAATAATTTCAAATCAGGAGGGATTAATATGGATAATATTTTGAATATTACGGATTCAATTTTTTACGTTGGATTAAATGATAGAGATACTCATTTATTTGAAAACATGTGGCCTTTACCAAAAGGTGTTACGTATAACTCATATATTATAAAAGATGAAAAAAATGTTTTATTTGATACTGTAAAAGCTACAAAAACGCATTTGTTTATTGAAAAAATTAATAATATTCTAGAAGGTAAAAAGTTAGATTATTTGGTTATCAATCATATGGAACCAGACCACTCAGGTTCTATCTCCGATATTTTAAGAGCATATCCAGATATAAAAATTGTTGGTAATAAAAAAACTTTTGAATTTTTAAAAGCTTTATATGGTATTGAATCAAATTTATATGAAGTTAAAGATGGTGATGAAATAGATCTTGGAAAGCATAAATTAAAATTTTATATGACTCCGATGGTTCACTGGCCAGAAACCATGATGACATATGAAGAAACAGAAAAAATATTATTTGCTGGCGACGCTTTTGGAGGTTTTGGAACTTTAGATGGTGGCGTTTTTGATGATGAGGTTGATATAGAGTATTATGAAAATGAAATAAGAAGATATTATTCTAATATAGTTGGAAAATTTGGCCCTATGGTTCAAAGAGCTATGAAAAAATTATCAGGATTAGAGGTAAAGATTATCGCTTCTACTCACGGCCCTGTATGGAGAACAAATCCAGGAAGAATTATATCTTTATATGATAAATGGAGCAAATACGAAACAGAAGAAGGTGTTGTTATTGCATATGGATCGATGTATGGAAATACAGAAAAAATGGCTGATTATATAGCTAGATGTTTGTCTGATGAAGGTATTAAAAATATAAGGGTAATGAATTCTTCTGAAGTACATGAATCATTTATAATCAATGAAATATGGAGATTTAAAGGTGTTTTATTTGGAACTAATACATATAATAATGGTATTTTTCCAAGAATGGAAAACTTATTAATTAATTTAGAACATAAGGGAATTAAAAATAGGGTATTTGGAGTGTTTGGTACATACGGTTGGAGTGGTGGTGGAGTAAAAGGTATAGTTGAATATATAAAGAAAAACAAATGGGAAATGGTATGCGACCCTGTCGAAGTACAATTCTCTGCACATGAGGAACATTATGAAAAATTAAGAACTCTAGCCAAAGAAATGGCCAAAAGAGTCAAAGAAAATTAAACTCAAAAAATTAAGCCTCGCAATAAGCGAGGCTTTTTTTATAAACTATATATATCAAGGAAGGGATATTTAATTTTTTAACACTTTACACAACTTTGGAACAATATCAATATATACGGATTCTCCTTCTGCATATATTTTTTTTAAGGACGGATTATCTATTTGAACCATTATTTCACCGAATTCTGTATCTATAAATGATTCAACTGTATTTCCCAAATATACATTTATTTTTACTCTTCCTTTTATTAAACCATCATTATCTTTCAAAATTAGAGATTCTGGTCTTGCCATTAATATCGCTTTTTCTCCAACAGAAACATTTTTTTCATATTTAGGAATTTCTAAAATTTTATTTTTAAATTTTACTATACACTTTTCTCTTTCTATATTTTCAATTTTTACTTCAAAAAAAGCAACTTTTCCAACAAAACCTGCAACAAATTTAGAATTAGGGTTTTCATATATTTCATTAGGTGTTCCTATTTGGATTATTTTACCTTCTTTCATAACAATTATTTTATCTGATAAACTCATAGCTTCAACTCTATCATGTGTAACATATATTGCCGTAATTCCAAGTTTTTTTTGAATTTTTCTAATTTCTATTCTCATTTGTTCTCTTAGTAAAGCATCAAGATTTGATAATGGTTCATCTAAAAGTAATATTGATGGTTCAACTATAATTGAACGCGCTAGAGCAACTCTTTGTTGTTGACCTCCTGATAATTTTGAGGGGGCTCTATTAGCAAGTTCTTTTAATCCAACCATTTCCAATGTATCTATTACTTTCTTTTTTATTTCTTCTTTATTCATTTTTTTTAGTTTTAATCCATAGGCCACATTATCAAAAACTGTCATATGTGGAAAAAGTCCATAACTTTGAAAAACAGTTGCAGTATCTCTTTTGTTTGGGGGCAAAAAAGTTATATCCTCATTTCCTATATATATTTTCCCATTTGTTGGAAGCTCAAAACCTGCAACCATTCTTAATGTTGTTGTTTTTCCACATCCAGATGGTCCTAACAATGTAACCAATTCTCCTGGTTTTATTTCAAATGAAGAATTATTTACCGCTATTACTTTTGTATTATATTTTTTATCATAAAATATTTTAGTAACCTTTTCTAATTTTAGGGATACTTGTTTTTTAGTCATTGTTTCACCTCTCATTGAGAAACTGTTTTTTCCAGCGTTTCACTCTCTTTAACCAATAATCTCATAATTCCAAAAGCTGCTAATACTATTATTATTAAAGTAGTAGCCAATACGCTTGCCAGACCAAATCTTAAATTTTCTGAGAAATTATAAATCAAAACAGTAATATGATACCATTTTGCTGAAATCAGGAAAATAACAGCACTTACAGCTGTCATAGATCTTACAAAAGTATACGATAAACTAGATATAAATGCTGGTCTTAATAATGGTAATACTATAGTTTTAAAAACTGTAGGAACATCTGCACCCAAATCCTGTGCTGCTTCTTCTATTGATGGATCAATTTGTCTTAACGCTGCAATTCCTCCTTCAACTCCCACAGGAAGTTCTCTTATAATATAATTTATCACTATAATAGCACCAGTTCCAACCAAAATTATAGGTGGTTTATTAAAAGCTAAAATATAACTAATACCTATTAATGTTCCTGGAATTGCAAATGGTGCCATTATTAAAATTTCAAATATTCTTTTCCCAATAAATTTTTTTCTTACTAAAATTAATGCTGTCATCATTGCTATAATACCAGCAAACGGGGTTGCTATTGAAGCTAAAGTAACCGTATCTGTTATTGCATCTTTTCCTCTTTGTAATGCTTCTTTTATATTTTCTAATGTGAAGGTATAGTCAATACCCCAATTTTTCACAAAACAGCCTGCTACTATTGTTCCATATAAAGAAATCAAAAATATTATTATAAATATAATCAAACTTATCAGTATTATTTTTACCGGTTTTGATACCAATTCAGTAATTCTTGGTGATGGTTTTCCCGTTATGGTTACAAAAGATTTTTTTGAAACCCAGAATCTTTGAACTAAAAAGGCTGTTATTGTTGGTAATAATAATAAAATTGATAATGCCGCTCCATTCCCTAATCTATTCATCCCTGTAACTTCCAAATAAGCTTCAACTGATAAAACTCTATAATTTCCAGAAAGAATTAAAGGATTAGCAAAATCTGCCAATGAATTGGTAAAAACCAATAACCATGCGCTTAATATACCAGGCATTGATAAAGGCAGTGTTACACTTAAAAATGTTTTCAATTTAGAAGCATTTAAATCTAAAGAAGCATCTTCAAGAGTTGAATCTATTGAGTGCAAAATACCTACCATTGTTAGATAAGCAATTGGAAACATTCCCATTGTTTGAACCAGAGTTAATCCTAATAAACCATATATACTAAAATTCTGAAGATGTAAAATTTTTTTAGTTATCAAGCCATTATTTCCAAATAATAATAGAATAGATAAAGTTAAAGAAAAAGGTGGTGAAATCACTGGTAACGTTGCCATAGTACTGAAAAACTTTTTTCCTTTTATTGTTGTTCTTGTTAATACAAATGCAAATAAGAATCCTATTAATGTTGAAAGTGTTGCTGTAGATATACCAAGTTTAATACTTCCCCAAAAAGCTTTTAAATACTGATTTGTAGTTAATATCTTTTTCCATATTTCAAGTGAGAATTCACCATTTTTTATAAAAGTTAATCTAAAAGCCTCAAATAATGGATAAGCTGTAAATACAGCAACTATTATAAAAATAGCAAGTATAATAAAATTCATTATTGGATCTCTTGAAAAGTTTATTATTCCATAAATTAAGATAAAAATTATTATTATTGAAATCATAAATATATTAGCTAAACTATAAAATTTTAAATATTCATCAATTTCAAAAAATAATATTCCTATTCCCAAAACATCATAATCATTACTCAGAATAGGTGAAAATATTATTCTATATTTAGAATTATTATATTCATAATCTTTTTTAGTAATATAAAATTCGCTATACTCGGCACTTTCTATACCTTTTTTAAATTCATCAGTTTCTATCAAATTTTTATAAAAATTATAAATATTTTTATCTATATAATATTCTGTACTTTCGAAAAAATCCGGAAGTCCATCTATATATATAATTTTCAATGTCTCATTTTCTTTTTCATACTTTTCAATCCAGTCGTTATAATCTTTTTCATCTTCACTTATAGCCTTTGATATAATGTGCCCTGTTTTTAAAAGAGTATCATTTAACATTTTATTATAAGATGATTTTATATTAGAAAATATCCAAAAATCTATTACAGATATTAGCAATAGCAAAATTATAAAATATAAAATCTTTTTATAAGTAAACATATATTCCAACCCCTATATGAGTTTTAATTTAGGCGGCTAATGCCGCCCTAATGTATTATATTACTTTGCTCCAATTTCTTTATTCCATCTTTCTACTAATCTTTCTCTATTTGCTGCATCCCAGACAAAATTTTGATTTACTATTCTTAGTTCTTCAATATTTAATGGTGCTTTATCTTTTGGAGCTAATTTTGAAACAGGTAATACAAACCATTTTGATATCATTTCTTGAGCTTCTTTTTTTAACATCCAATTGTATAATTTTTTTGCTGTAACTGGATTTGGTCCATTTTTTATCAAAGACATTGAAGCTAATTCAAAACCTGTACCCTCCATAGGAACGGTAACTTTTAATGGAGCTCCATTAGCAATTAATTTAAATAAATCATGAGCATAACCAATAGCAAAAGGTATTTCCCCAATTGCTGCTTGTTTCCCACCAGCAGAACCAGATTTGGTATATTGGTCTATACTATCATCTAATTGATGTAAAAACATAAAAGTTAATTCTTCATCTTCATGGAACATGTGTAAAATTGTAGTTATAACATTATAAGCTGTTCCAGATGTATTTGGATTTGCTACTCTAACTAGTCCTTTATATTTAGAATCAATAATGTCAAACCAGCCTTTTGGAGCTTCTAATCCTAATTCTTTTGCCCTTTCAGTATTTGTTGCAAATGCTAATACACCTATGTATAGCCCAATCCAATAATTTTCTGGATCTCTAAATTGTGCAGGAGTATATTGTGCCAAAGGTGACTTATACGGCGTGGTTAAACCTTTTTGCTTTGCTTCAACATGCCCTAAACCTACTCCACCAACCCAAATTGAAGCCTGTGGGTTTTCCCTTTCTGCTTCAAGCCTTGCAACTGTTTCTCCGGTTGAAAGTCTAACCCATTCAACTTTAATGCCTGTTTCTTCTTCAAATTTATCAAATAATTCTTTAGCAAGTGGTTCTTCTAATGTTGTATATGCTTTTACAACATCACCAGCTGAAAAAATCATGACACTTAATACTAAAACAATAACCAAACCAAATAACTTCTTCATTTTTACACCCCCATATTAAAGATATTAATTTTTATTCATCTCCTATTATCCAGGAAGCTATATTACTAAAATAAAGATTAATGTTTTCACCTATCTTCGGTATTTTATTTTCAATAGGATTAAACAGAACACAACTTACTATTTTATTTTTTCCAGTTATAATTTCATATTCAACATATGAACCAAGATAAGTTACTTTTTTTACAACACCAGAAATAGAATTTTCTTTTTTCCTATAACTTAATGATTCTGGCCTTAATACTATTAAAACTTTTTCATCTTCTTTCAATTCGTTACTTCCTGTACAATAGAATTCTTTTTCTATTTCTTCACTATAAACATGATATACATCTTTTTCTTTTTTTATTATTTTTCCTTTAATAAAATTAACTTTACCTATAAAATCAGCAACAAATTTATTCATTGGTCTGGAATATATTTCAAAAGGAGTTCCTACTTGCATTATTTTTCCTTTATTCATAACAACTATTACATCTGATATACTCATTGCTTCTATCTGATCATGGGTTACATAAACACTTGTTATTTTTAATGCTTTTTGTATTTTTCTGATTTCAGATCTCATGGATTCTCTAAGTTTAGCATCTAAATTTGATAATGGCTCATCAAATAATAAAACTTTCGGTTCCATCACAAGACTTCTTGCAAGTGCAACACGTTGTTGTTGTCCACCAGATATTTGATCTGGACGTCTATTTTCCATACCTTCGAGACCTATTAACTGTATTATTCTTTTCGTTTTTTCTTCTATTTCATTTTTAGATAATTTTTTTAATTTTAACCCAAATTCTATATTTTCTTTAATTGTCATATGAGGAAATAAAGCATAACTTTGAAACATCATGGAAACATCTCTTTTATTGGGAGGAATATTAGTAATATCTTTTTCATCAAGAAATATCTTCCCATTTGTCGGAGTTTCAAACCCAGCTATCATTCTTAATGTAGTAGTTTTACCACATCCGGAAGGTCCAAGAAATGTTACAAACTGTCCTTTATCAATTTTAAGAGAAAAATTATTAACAGCTATTGTTTCACTCTCTTTACTTTTAAAAATTTTATATATATTTTTTAATTCCAGACTCATACTTGACACCTACCTATTCAGACACAAAATCGTTATTTACTATAGAAATTTTATTCTTTAAAAGAACTTTCATTAATAGCATAAATGATAAGATAATAAGTATTAATACAACTGAAAAAGCACAAGCTTCAGACAACCTTCCTGAATCTGTTTGACTTAATATTTGAACTGTCATTAAATTCCAATCTGCAGATACCAGAAATATTGCAGCACTAATTGCTGTCATTGCCCTTACAAAAGAATAAACAAGTGCAGAAAAAAATGCTGGAACAATCAATGGCAATGTTATTTTAGAAAAAACTACTTTATCATTTGCACCGAGTGTATATGCTGCTTCTTCAATTGCAGGATCTATCTGATTTAACAGCGAAACTCCAGTTTGAATTCCTACAGGAATATACCTAAATATAAAATTTAATACTAATATAGCAAATGTCCCTGTTAACAATAATGGCTTTGAATTAAATGCAAGTATATATCCTATACCAACAACTGTACCAGGAACTGCAAAATTAAGTAATGATACAAATTCCAGTGTTTTTTTCCCTGGAAAAGTTTTTCTAACAATCAAAAATGCTATTATCATACCTAAAACTGCTGATATAGGTGTAGAAGTTAAAGCTATTGCTAATGTATCTTTTATCGCTTCTCTACCAACATCAAATACATACTTAAAATTCTCCAGTGTAAATTCATTATTCATTCCCCAAATCTTCGTAAATGCACCCCAGAAAATAGTAACATATATTAATAAAATAAATAATGAAATAATTAAGCACAAGGAAAACAAAAACCATTTTGCAAATTTATTAACACTTTTTAATTGCGATGTAGTTGGTTTGCCAGTAACTGTTATATATTTCTTTTTTCCTATCCAATATTTTTGTAAAATAAAGGCTATTAATGATGGTAACAATAACCATACAGCTAATGCTGCACCACTACTCAAATCGAACATTCCTGTTATTTGTAGATAAGCCTGTACTGATAAAATTGGGAATCTCGAACCAGCTAATATTAAAGGGTTTCCAAAATCCGCCAGTGATTCTATAAATAAAATTAACATTGTACTTGCAATACCTGGAACAGATAAGGGTAAAATTATTTTTGTAAAAACCTGCCATCTGGAAGCTTTTAAATTAAATGCCGCATCTTCCAGAGTTGGTGAAATTGTAGATATAACCCCATCAAGTGTTATAAAAGCTACAGGAAAGAAAGTTACTGTTTGAGCTATCATTAATCCCCAAATTCCGTAAACAGGAAATGTTCTTATACCAAAAATTTTTGCTGTTATAATACCATTAAAACCGAACAACATTATTATAGCCATAGCACCTATAAACGGTGGAAACACCATAGGAATAATCGCTATAGTTTTGAAAAATTTCTTTAATGGTATATCAGCTCTATTTATAGTATAAGCATAGAGAAAACCTATTAAGGTTCCAATGACAGCAGTTAATGTTGCTATTAAAATGCTGTTTTTAAATCCCTGTTTCATATAATCATTAGAAAGAATAGAATTGTATATTTCCAATGACAATCTTCCATCTTCATTGGTAAAACTGACTATAAAAACCTTAAATAATGGAAAAATTATAAATATAAATAACGAAATAAATATCAAAACAATTAAAATTAATAAAGATGGATTATTTAGCATACTTTTTATTTTATTATAAAATTCCTTATTTCTTATTTTCATAAATCCATCCCTCCAAAAAAAAGGGGGAGTCCCCCTTTATTATTTAACTGGTAAAACTTCTTTTATCCATCTTTCGACAATTCTTTTCTTGTTTTGTGCTGCCCAAATTTCATCAACAGTAATTAATTTTATTGTTGATAATGGCTGTAATGTACCAAAATTAACATCAGACCTTACAGGATAGAAAAATGTTTTTTCATCAACAATTGTTTGTTGGCCTTTTTTCGATAATAACCAATCGACTAAAACTTTTGCTTCATATTTATGTTTTGCACCTTTTACAATAGATACACATGCTGCTTCATAAGGAACACCTTCTTTTGGAAATACTACTTCAATAGGATATCCCTGTTCTTTAAACTGGAAAAATGCTGGAGTGAATTGAATTCCCAATCCCGCCTGGCCAACACCTACTGACTTTGAAGGTCCTGTTCCACTTTGCGTATAGGATTGAACATTTTTAGCTAATTTTTTTAAATAATCTATCATTCCATCTTCACCATAAATTGATATTAGTCCAGTAATAAATGCATAAGCTGTACCAGAAGTTTGAGGACTTGGATATTGAATCATATTTCTATATTCAGTTTTTAATAAATCCATCCAACTCTTTGGGAGGTCTGCTTTTATCTGCTCTAAAACTTTCAAATTAACTCCTATACCCAGCGGGTTCATATAAAAAGCATGATAATAACCTTCCACATCATAAAAATTAGGAGCAATGCCATATACACTTGTAGTTTTATATGAAGTGGTTAATCCTCTTTCTTTTGCAATAATATGATTTGGCATCGGAGCTCCGAACCACACATCAGCCTGCGGATTCTCTTTTTCAGCTTCAAGTCTTGCTAATGCTGGACCAGAAGAAAGGAAAATATACTTTACCTCTATACCCGTCTGCTTTGAAAATGCATTTAAAATCTTTCTCGCATTTGCTTCGTCAACACTGCTATAAATAATTAATTCGGAAAATGATAATACAAATAGAGACAAAATCAATATAAACAATATGCCTTTTTTCATTTCAATTCCCCCCTTAAATTTTTATACAATAATATAATAATAAAAAAATGCTTTAATATACGCTCAAAAATGTATTAAAAATGTAACTATATTAAAATAAATTCTTTAGGAAAGTTAATATATTTCCTTTCATCATATATAGAAAAGTATTTAGGTAGTATATTGTGAAGTAATCATTATTTAAGACATTAATTTGAAGAAATTCTTTATTATTATTTAGAATCTTTATTTTAAATAATGGTATATTATTATCCTCTAAAATTTTACCGATTATTTTAGCAGAAACTACTTTTTCTGAGGTAGTTAAAATTTTATACAATCTCTTTTTATTTTTATAATCTTCAATATATACTCCCTTTTCATGATTAAAAGCTATTACTTTATTATTTTCATTTACAACTTCACTTGCCAGGTTAATTGGTAAAAATAATTTCTCCTTAAGCTTTTCTTTGATATACTGTAAATCTTCATTGTTTTCAATTCCATATATCTTGTCATTTATTTTTATATTTTTTTCAATTTCAAAATATTTTATACTTCCATCTAAAAAATAGATTTTCCCAAAAATACCCTTGTAGTTTTCTTTTTCTGATGAAGGAGATATATAATTATAAACTGGTAATTTATTAATTCTTTCCCATATATCGAAAATAAAATCGGGATCTTTTATTTCATAGAAAGATAAATATTTCATTGAAACTATCATTTTTATCGGCGTTGACGAATTATATCTTCTTATCATTTCATTTTTATCATTTATAAAAAACACTCTATTAAAATCTTTATTTAAGATATATGATTCAAAATATATTATTATTATCACTAGAAACAAAAAAATAAATATATATCTCTTTATCTTTTTATCATCCATTTTCTATCCACTCCATTGAAAATTTCAAAGTTACTATAGTTCCATTGTTTCCTTCAATCGTTATATCTCCATTATGTTTTTTCATTATTTCTTTTGTTATACACAATCCAAGTCCATAACTTGTTTTTCCACTTTTTGAAAAAAAAGGATTAAAAATATTTTCTAAAATTTCTTTTTTTATACCAATACCATTATCTTTCAAAACAATATAATATTCTTCATTTATTAAAAAGGATTCTATCGTTATCTTAGAACATTTACTATGTTTTATTGAATTGTCAAGAATATTTAAAATTACTTCTTTTATCTTTTCATAATCAAATAATAGAATTCTATTTTCGATATTATTTTCAACTATTATAGAAAATTTCTTTAACCTTGGATTTAATATACCTACGCATTCATCAATAACCTTTTTTATATTATGTTTTTTAAAATTAAATTCAAAATCATTTTTATTCATTTTAGATATGTAAAGTAATTCCTCAACCAACTTTAATAATCTATTACCTTCTTTTGTAATATAATTTATAGAAATGTTTTTATCTTTTTCATCTTTTAATCTTAAAAGAAGATTTGCATGACCTAATATTGAAGTTATAGGTGTTTTTAATTCATGAGTTATATTATCTATAAAAACTTTTTGTTTTTCTTTTTCTTCTTTTAATGACTTTATATAATGTTCCAATTTTTCAATCATAATATTAAATGATTTTACAAGAGAATTTATTTCATCATTACTTTTAATAGATATACGTTCATTAAAATTTCCATTAGCTATTTTCTCTGTTTCTTCCTGTAATTTTCTTATTGGTGTTGTAATTGAATTAGAAAAAAAGAAATTCAAAATAACAACAGCAAGTATCGAAAGTAGGCTAATTATAATTAAAGTAATTTTTATATTGTCTATTAATCCAAATTCTAACTCCATTGGATAAATAAACCTTATAACTCCAATAACTTCGTTTTCAAAAAATATTGGACTTGAAAAAAACAAAGTAATTTCATTTCCATCCTTTTTTAATATATAATTTTTCATACTATTAGCAGCATAATGAATATCCTGATATACATATAATTTTTTTGTAATCACACTATCAGCAAGCAAATTTTTTCTATTATCATATATTTCGATATGGAAATGATATTTTCTAAATAAATAGTCGGCAATAAATGGTGAAAGTTCATTTAATTTAGTATAAATATTTTCATCCCTATATTTTTTTAATGTATTTATAATATATATCTGACTTTCCTGACTATACTCTGTCATTCTCTTTATAACATTTGATATAATATTTTTTTGAAATGTGTTTAATGTTATAAAAAAAATTACTATTAAAATAATAATAGTGGAAGATATATTTAAAAATAATATTTCATTTTTTATGCTATTTTTCATCATCCACCTCTAATTTATATCCAACGCCATAAATTGATTTTATATATTTATTATATTTTCCCATCTTTTTTCTTAATCTTTGAATTGCCATATCAACAGCTCTCGTATCAACATCATTTTCGTATCCCCAAACTCTTTCTAGCAAAAAATCTCTTGATAAAACCTGATTATAATTACTCATAAATAAATTCATCAATTCAAATTCATTTTTTGTTAAATATATTTTTTCTTTATTTATATAAAAATCACGGGATTTATTTTTTATTTCTAATTTCCCTATAGAAAATCCACTTGGTTCTATTTCTGCTTTTTTTATCCTTTTTAAAATATTTCTAATCCTCAAAATCAATTCTTTGCTGTCAAACGGTTTTGTAATATAATCATCTGCCCCTAATTCTAATCCTAATAACTTATCATTTTGATTATTTTTAGCAGTTAATATTATTATAGGAATTTTATAATTGGTAAATTGCATTTGTTTCAACAATTCAAAACCATCATAATCTGGAAGCATTAAATCCAAAACAACAAGATCTGGATACTCTTTTTTAAATAAAAGCAACCCTTTATCTCCATTTTCTGCAGTTATAACTTCAAAATTTTCAAGAATTAAGTTCATTTTTATAAGATCCAAAATACTTTTTTCATCTTCAATTATCAATATTTTCATAGAATCCTCCTTTCGTTTCTCTAATATTATTATACCATTAATATTTTCTATTCACCTACAATTTTCTAAGCTTTTTCTAAGCAAATACTAAGTTTCTTTTAAGGTAAGTAAGTTATTATATAGTTGTCGAAGGACAAATAAAAAAACAAAAATACTATGGAGGTGTTATTATGAAAAAGTTTTTAACAGTATTATTAATTGGTGGAATGATGGCAGGTTCTATTTTTGCATTTAACGCAAATGCTCCAAGGGTATATCATGATTCAGATGTTGCACCAATGTATGAGAATTATTCAGGAATTCGTGGCGGTTATATGTTCTCAGATGAAGAGTTAATTACTGCAAATGGAACTATTGAATCTATTGAAGAAAATGAAAATTATCCAGGAATGTTAGAAATTAAGGTTAAATTTGACAACGGTGAAATTGTTGAATTACATGCAAATTCTTATTTTGTAAAAGATTTAGAAGTAGGAAAAAATATAGAATTAAAAGGTTGGATAATTAAATTAAATGATGAAACAATATTTAAACCAATTGAAAGCAAAATAGATGGTAAAGAAGTAGTGTTAAATGGTTTTAAAGGTATGGCAATGAGAGGTTCTGGATATACAACAATGCAAGGTTATATTCCAAACAGAAGACCTGTTAATAATTTTAGAGGAATGAGAAATTCTCACAACTTAAATTACAACAATTGGAATCACAAACCTATGATGAATAATTACTACAATAATTATAATTTTAGAAATCCTGCACCATACAATCAAATGCCTGGGTATTCACCTATGAGAAATCCTGCACCAATGCCACGAGGAAGAAGATAATAAATATAAACACTAAACCTATTCAGCAAAAAACTTTAAGTTAATTTTTTCGTGCATTTCACCATATATTATTATAAATAAAACGGGATCAAAAATCCCGTTTTATTTATTTTTATATACTTTTTATAAACCAATTTTTATACAACTGAATTATATCACATTTCACTAATATAAATAATATTTCGAATTTTTATATAATATTAATTATGATATAATTAAATAGATACGCTACGGAGGTGGAAATGATGAAAAAATTACCAATAGGTGTACAGGACTATAAAAAAATAATAACAGGAGATTTTATATATATAGATAAAACTAAATACATTTATGATTTAGTATCATCTGAAGTACCAATATTTCTTTCAAGACCACGGAGATTTGGGAAGAGTTTAACAGTATCAACATTATATTATTTATTCAAAGGAGAAAAGGTATTATTTAAAGATACATATATATATGATAAATGGGAATTTAAAGAATATCCAATAATAAGGATAAATCTACTTTTAGCAGCAACTGATGATGAAGAAAGATTTAAAAAGAGTTTGACAAAAATAATAAAAAGAGAAGGATTAATGAATAATATAAAAATAGAAGAAACAGATTATAAATTTGCATTTGATGAATTAATAATGAAATTATCAGAAAAAGGAAAAATAGTGATACTGGTAGATGAATATGAAAAGCCAATATTAGACAATATAAATAATAAAGAAAAAGCAGAAAGATACAGACAAATATTAAGAGACTTTTATACTAACATAAAGGCGAATGATGAATATATAAAATTTGTTTTCATAACAGGAATCACAAAATTCACAAAAACAGGTGTATTTTCAGCACTTAATAATTTAAATGATATATCTTTAGATACAGATTATTCTCAGATGCTTGGATATACTCAAGAAGAATTGGAATATTATTTTGAAGATTATATAAAAGAAACAGCAGAGAAGTTTAAAATAACAACAGAAGAATTGCTAAAAGAAATGAAAAAATATTATAATGGATTCTCATTTGACGGAGAACATTATGTATATAATCCATTTTCAATATTAAAATTCTTTCAAAAAAAGAAATTTCAAAATTACTGGTTTGAAAGTGGATCACCATCATTTCTATCAAAATATATAGAGGACAAAAAAGTAACCTATGAGGATTTAGTAAAAAACACAGTAAGTGCAATGGATTTCTCAACAAGAGAAATAGAAGATGCCAATGCAAATATATTCTTTACACAAGCTGGATATCTAACATTTAAAGGAATAAAAAGATATGGATTAACAGAAAAATACATATTAGATTATCCAAATCTCGAAGTAAAGAACAGTTTTTCAAAATTAATATTAGAATCAAATTACAAACCAAAAGAAGAAGCATATGAAAGGGTATATGAAATATATGAAAAAATAGAAAAAAATGACATAAAAGGATTAATAGAAGAAATAAAAAAAATAATAAGTGCAATACCGTATAACTTACACAAAAAAGAAGAAAAGTATTATCACTCATTAATATTCACAATAATAGCATCAGCAGGAATAGATGTAAAAGCAGAAGAATTAACAAACTTAGGACGAAGTGACCTTGTAATAGATTTTGATGAAAGGATATATCTTTTTGAAATAAAAGTGGATAAAAGTGCAATTGATGCAATAAACCAAATAAAAGAAAAGAAATATTATGAAAAATATAGTGGAAAAGAAATATATATAATAGGGATAAATATCAATTCAGAAAAAAGGAATATTGATGATTATATAATTGAAAAGATATAACTGCATACAATCTCAAATTAACAAAATCCCCGAAAACGGGGATTTTGTTATAAGAATTTATCAATAATCTCATCAATCGAAATTCTATCATCATCCTCAAAAGAAAAATAACCAAGAGCAACGCGTTTATAACCAAAACCATATTTAATGGCAAAATCAAGGATTTTTCCTTTTGGATAAGGAGTAATAGGCCATTTGATATCATAACGAACACAATTTCTCAAAAACACATCAAAGATTTTCATTTCTTCATCACTGAGATCAAAATAGTGAAGAATAAACTCCTTAAAATTCTTCATATTTTTTAAAAGCTCAGTGATGAGTTTTTTTCTTGCTATGAAAAATGGAGAAACATCATATCCTCTTTCTTCAAAATTTTCAGAATTTGTCAATCTTTTTTCAGCTTCTTTCACATCAAAATCTGATAACATTATATTAAAAAAATGCATCTTCTCATAATCCCTTGAGAAGTATTTAATGATTTTATCTTTATCTCCTTCAAAAATCAATTTTAAAATATGACTCTTTGTAAAATATGGTTTTTCTATTAATACGCTATATATTGCGAAAAATAATATTTGAATTTCTTTTTTCGATTTATTTAGTTTTTCAAAATTTATTTTATATGATTCCCTTATCTTCTTTTTCATCTTTTTCAATTCAATCTTTTTATCAAATTTATCTTCTACATTTATTTCAGGATAATACTTTTTTAATTGATTTACAATATTTATTATTTCTAAAATTCCTAAGTCATTATTAATTCTTTTCACTTCAAAAATAGTATCAAACCAATTGTAAGTTTTTGACAAATCCTCAAAATAATAACCAATATAATATTCAAGCAATTCAACTGCAACTAATGCTTTCTTTTTATCTTCATTCCTGATCCACCACGCAGCAGAATTCAATCCTGCACATATCATTGTAGGATGCGGAAACTCCTTTGCGTGAAAAAAACCTTCTACAAATAAATCAAAAGCTTTATTAAAATTTTTTGTATTTAAAGATTGCCTAGCTTCAGAGTATTTTAATAAAGATAATTGTGCTTCACTTTTTTCATATTCTTTACTCCAATATCTAATACCAGAATTATTTATAAAGTTAGAAAATCTTGATTCTATATATCTTATAGCAGGTATTATTATTTTACGACATTTATTATTGATGTATGGGATTTCACTCTTTATTTTGTTCAATTCCAAATTTGCTTTTTTTATCTTTTTATTATTAAATAAAATGCTTATTTTTTCAAGAGTTGCAAGTTCTTTTAAAATAGTACTAGTAGTAGTAGTAATGGTTAAATCAGCGTATTTATATGCTTTTCTATAATCAAATCTCCATATATTTTTTAAACATAATAAATAATATTCAATAGCTTTATCCGAAGAGTCAATTAAAATATAATTTACAATTGGTTTTGAAAATGCGCCATATTCAATAATATCAATTAAATCATTTAGTGATATTTTATTCATAAAACACCTCTTAAAAATATTGTATTAAAAATGAAAAAAACATTTAAAAATAGCGTTTTATTAAGTTTATATTTCGAAATATTACAAATTGTAACATTAGAAGATGAAAAATATGAATAATAAAGAATTTTATAACATGAACAAAAGATTTCTAAGTGGAAACAAAAATCATGTTATTTTGCCCTTTTATAAAACACACTAATAATCATACATACATAAGATGAAAAAACACTTGAAAGTCATATGGAAACTGGTAAAATAAGATTCGAGGGGGTGGAAAAATGAAAAAAATAATTATATAATATACAAATTCAACTACTCATTCGTTTAATCCAAAAATTCAACAGGAAATTAATAATTTAATTAAACCATTTTCACATTAATTATATTATAACAAACTTTGATAATTGTAACAAAAAGCCGGCTATTAATATCTAGTACTAGTAAAACACATCTGAGTTGCTTGATTCTGACGTCAGAATAACTTAATAAAAAATTTTATAGAAAGGAGGTATTTTATGCCAACGCCAGAAATGGTTACAAGCGATATAACTTGTTGGAGCTGTTTAGCTTGTGCTTTTTGTGGGCTATCTTTTACAGTTATTTCGGCTTTATCAGGATTAAGCACAGCCTCTTAATAGTATTATAGGGAATGTTTAAGAAGACTATAATATAATAGAGAATAAGGTGAAAAATTTTATTGCAAATATAAATAATACTTATGGTATTTATATTAATTTTCAAAAATCACCAAAATATCGTTCTTTAATTATAAAAGATAATTACAATATTTATCCTAAAGTAGCTTCAATTGAACTAACAAATAAATGTAATATAAAATGTTTACATTGTTATGGCGATTTTAATAGTAGTTTGAATAATTTTATTAGTTTAAATGATGCAAAAAAAATTCTATATGAGCTAAAAAATTTAGGGGTAAATATTATTGAACTAACCGGAGGAGAAATAACAACATATCCATTTTTAAAAAAAATTATAACCTATGCTCTTGAACTAGAATTTAAACAGATAGGATTATTAACAAATGGAATATATATTTCTGAAGAAATTATGAATACTATTATTTTAAATAAGTCAAAAATATTTATTCAAATAGACTTACATAGTTTAAATGATGAATATTTAAAATGGTTTACTAAAACTTCTAATTCTTTAAATGAAATAAAAAACAACATATATATACTTGCAAAAAATAAAGTTAATATGAGAGTTGCAACAATTGTTACTCCAAAAAATTTAGATGAGATTGAAGAGATTGCAGATTGGGTATATAATTTAGGGATTAAATCTTTTGGTATCAGCCCGGTTATAGAATTAGGAAGAGCAAAAAACATGAACAAAAATTTATATTTAAACGATAATGAATATATTCAGTTGGATATATTATTGGATAAAATAAACAAAAAATATCCAAAATTTCTATCCCTTATAGAATTCGGACAATTAAAAAATTCTAATTGTGGATGTATTTCATCTCATGTTGTAATCTCAGCTACAGGTGAAATAAAAATGTGTACAATGGATAACATGAAATACTTTAATAGTAATTTAGGTAATGCCATAAAACAAAATATAAAGAATATTTATGATATCAACTCAAAATATATAAATGATATTTTCAATTTAGAATCTCCAAAATTAAATTCTGAAGAATGTAAAGAATGCAAATATAGATATTTCTGTAATGGTTGTTTGCTTAGAGGGTTTATAAAAGCAAAAGAATTAAAAAATAATTGTAAATGGTATAAAAACAAAGTTTCTCAAATCATAAAAGAACAGTTAAGGATAGAAGAATTTCAGAGGTGATTTAAATGGGAAATATATTAGAAGTAATTAATTTAAGAAAAACATATACTCTTTTTAAATTAAATGCAACATTCAACGTAAAAAAAGGAAAAATTACAGGATTTATTGGTATAAACGGTTCTGGGAAAACAACCACAATAAAATCAATTCTTGGCCTTGCATTAAAGGAAAGTGGAATTATAAAAATATTTGGAAAAGAATTAAATAAAAAGACTGAAAAAGAAATAAAAAATCGTATAGGGATAGTATTTGATGAAGGTTATTTTTATGAGGAATTAACTTTAAAAGAAATGAAAAAAATAATATCTTCCGCCTATTCGAATTGGGATGAAGAATTATTTAAAAAGTATATAAAAAGATTCAACTTACCTTTAAATCAAAAGATATGTAATTTATCTAAAGGGATGAAAATGAAATATGCAATTTCTTTAGCCCTTTCACATGATCCAGAGCTTTTGATTATGGATGAACCAACAAGTGGGTTAGATCCTTTAGTTAGACATGAATTAATGAATATATTATTGGAATTTATGAAGGATGAAAATAAAAGTGTATTTTTTTCAACTCACATAACATCGGACTTAGATAAAATTGCAGATGATTTAATATTAATCAACAACGGAAAAATTATTTTTTGTGAAGATAAAAAAGAACTACTAAATAAATATGTAATAATTAAAGGTTCAAAAGAACTTGTTAATGATGAAATAAAAGAGTTATTTTTAAATTTAAAAATTTCAGAAGATTATTTTGAAGGTTTAACTGATAAGAAAAACGAATTAAGTAGTTTATTTAGAAAAGATGTAGTAATTGAAAAACCTACTATAGAAAATATAATGCTTTATCATGTTGAGAGGTGAAAAAATGAAATTAATACTAAATCTTATAAAAAAAGAATTTTTTCTTGCAAAAAATTATTTATTGATAACCCTTGCTACTGCAATATTTATTCCATTGTTTGTAAATAGTAAAATAGGTAATATTGGAGGAAGTTTTATAATTTTTTTCATTACAGTTATTTATACAGAATATCTTTTATATAATTCAATTTCAATAGTGGAACATAAGTACAAAGGTTCTTATTTACTCAGTGCAACACCATATTCTAGAAATACACAAGTAAAGGCAAAATATATATTTATTTTGATAATTTTTTTCATATGTTTTCTTCTTTATAGTGCGGTTTCTATAATTTTTGCTATTCCAAAATTAAATCTATTTTCAACTGGATTAACGTTGTTAATAACAAGTATTTTTTTTGGCCTTATTATTCCAATCCAATATAAATTTGGATATGAAAAAACAAAATATATTTCTGCAACTTTGATTTTTTTAACCCCTTTTTTATTACCTAAATTTTTGCAAAATTTAGCTTCAAAAAATTACACTTTTAAAATTTCAGATCAAATTTTAATTCTATTATTTTATTTATGTGCATTAATATTGGTTCTCCCACGAAAAGAGTGGGTAATTAAGAAAAAGACAATT